>JAGRMX010000029.1 GCA_020441025.1 Leptospiraceae bacterium | reverse complement strand
ATTAAAAACGAAAATTATCTAAGCCCGCGCATTACCGGCAAGGTTATGCAGGATTACGGACGTCGAAACCGATCGGCCGCACCGGAAGTATCCGGCCAGTTTACGCGACTGACCAATCGCGAACGTGAAATTTTGAAACTGATTGCCGAAGGCAATTCCAACGACGAAATCGCCAAAATCCTGTGGATTTCACCGCGCACGGCAAAGGTTCATCGAGCCAATATTATGAAAAAGCTGGATGTGCACAAAGTTACCGATCTGGTGAAGTATGCTATTAAGGCCGGCTTGATTGAAACTTAGTGCTCGCCTATTTTGCGCGCTTTTCCTGAAAGGTTTTTCGCCGCTGTGGACTTTCGCCGGTCACGCGGCACATCCGTGTACCGAGTGACCGTAGGCTCCGTCCCTGGAGCCTGACTCAAGTCCACAGCGAGCGAAAAACTACAACCTGCTCGCAAAAACAGGTCTCGCTATGAAAGGGTGTTGGTGATATGAGTGCTTTTGTGCAGGGATAGAATTTCGTTATTTTCCTATTCCGATTTTTCGATACGCTATTTTTTTACTGCGAACGCGTGTGAATTATTGCTGAATGCAGAGTATATGCGCCGTTAAGGAACAACTGGGATTGCCCGCACCGATGGCTCCGGTGCCGCTCTGGTCGCCGAAGCCGGTCGAGCCGGTGGGAATGACGCCGCTGTCCTGCCAGAAATTACAATGCCCCGTGGATGCGGCCCCGGTGGTCCAATCGGTATTCAATCCGGTCCAGTACTCGAGATTGGTGGCGCTGAAGCCGCCATTCAATAACGGATTGGCACTCAAATCTATAATGGCATTCGCGTTGGTAGTCAATACGGGTACGATTGCGTTGCCCGACGTCCGATAGTAGGTGCGTTCAGAACGCAAGACCCAATCGCGTCGATCCCCGCTGTTGAATGGACTGCAATTGGAATTCACGCAGGCCGTTCGATTGACACCGTCGACGAGCAGCGCCTTAAAATAAAACTGTGGAGCGGGATTGTTAACATCCCGGTTACAGATAGCGTCGGCCGCCGCGATGCCGCCGATATTTCCGTTGCTCGTTACACTGGAAATAAAAATGAATCGGTCCTGTTCGCGTAAGGCCGTGGCCAGGGTCATATATATAGCAAAATCGTCATCGGGAAAGGGACGCGAGCACTGGATTGCATCCGAGAGAATCATAAGGAACAGAGCCGATAAAATCAGCATGCGAGACGGATGGAGTTTTTTGATTGTGCGCATGTTTCAAAACCTCATATGCAGAGCGTATTGCATTCGCCAGCCGAACATGGCAGCCTGTTCCTGTTTCGGCCAATAAATCGAAACAGGGCTGTGTTGCATGTGCGTTGAAATCGAACTGTATGAACGAACGGCCGATTCGGGCGACCAATCAAAACTGAACGAGAGGGTCGAATTCGAGGACGCATGCCCGAGTTGAATGGTTTCCGATTCATCCGCGGTTCCCCACCAGAGTGCATCGGCAATTTGAAACAGATACAGAGCCAGCGCGGTCCAGCCAATCAGGCGCTGGCGATCCTGCTTTTGATCATAGGCGGCGCGCAACTCATTGCGTTGTAATGTAAGCAGACCGGTAAGTGGAATGTTGCGAGCACTGTAAGCATACAGATAATAAAAGTTAAGGTCTTCTGCGGCGTAGCTATAATTGTCCCCGTCGATTTTGGCGTGCCAGCCGTAGTAACCGGCGAGGCCGATTATGGCTCCGGCGTAAGCCACTCCACGCCAGGTATCTCCGCGCTCGATTTGCGTCCAGCCCGGTACGAACATGCGCGGATTCGCGCGAGCCCATAGAGAAGAATCGGATGGAGCGTCGCCGGAAGGTTGTAGTGTAAAGGACCACCAATCGGACCAGGCCGCCGGCTGACCGAATTTATTCAAAGCCGCTACCCGTAGACGATACACGCCGGGTGGCAGTTCGATTTCGATGCGATTGATGGCGACTTCCTCCTCGCGGTTACGCTCCGCCAGGGTTTCGTTTTTAATCTGCACCAGGTATCCGTTGGCGCCCGCCACGGGTTGCCATTCGATGGTCCGTTTTGCCGGTGCGTTTAAGTCCGATTGCGGTTGGTGGTCCGTGTTCTCTGTGGGGGCAGGCTGCCCGGGTTGCGCATGCAGATTTGAAAATTCTGTGGCAAAGAAAATTACCGGAAACGCCAGCAGTAAAACGGGCATCCGGTTAAAATACGATAGTGATGGTGCATTGATTGCCATGATTTTTCGCCACATCTTAAGGACCGCCCATAAGTCGATGCCCGCCGATTGAACCGCTTGCATCATAACACAATTCTTACCTTTAAGAAATAAAGATAAAGGACTATTTGTCCTAATCGCATATACTATGCGCGGATTTTTATCGGCATGCAAAATAAAGGCACAATCGGAATAAAATTTAGAGCTACAATCGGAGTTAGAATCGGATCTAAAGTCGGAGACATTACCGGAGCTAAAAATCGAACAAAAACCGGAGCTAAAACGAAACTATGTTTGCAACAATGACCGATTTAAGTACTAGAATCGGGACGCGAAGTCGGACATAAATCACACCTATTCATCCAGGATGGTTGGTTTATCCAGTTGAGTGCTGAGCACGATTGTGAAGCGGGCCTGATCCTGTCGAATAGCCTGCTCGTTTTCATTCAGACTCACAAGTTGCCAACGAAAATCGCCTTCACTGAGTTTGCGTAATTCGCTGAAGCGCAGGGTGGTAGCGGCGATCTGTTGGGTATGGATTAATTCACCGTCGGGTGCATATAACTGGAGTATGTAGTGATGGGCACCGATTACGGTTTGCCAGCGAAAATCTATCCAATCGCGCTCGGCCATGTCGATTGTCGCACCCGGCGTCGGGGAGAGGATCACCGGTAGAACCTGCCGTGGTTCATTATCGTTGGCAGTGGAAACGACGGGGTTCCGAGATCCGTCGCTATCATTCGAATCCATTGGGCCGTTATCCCGCGCGTTCTGATCATCGGGATTGATTGTTTCTATTATAGAGTCATTTGCAGTTTCATTGACATCGTCCGGTGGAGAAGGATGACGCTCAGCTACGTTTGTGCCGGAATCATCCGTGGGTACATCCATGGCGCTATTATCTGTCAACCGATCGGTAATTACGGGAGCGGGAGTGTCCGTCGGCAGATCCAACCCCGCATCCAGCAGGGCGGCCACTTCATTGGCTTTCTCTATCTGAAGGGCCACATCCTGACGCGGATCGCCGGGAGGATGCACGCGAAAGCCGGCTACCTGACTGGCTCCGGTCCGACTGGCTCGCACCAGACCTGTGGAACGCACTCGCCAGTAATAGACACCGGCCGGCAACGGCAGGGTCAGGCTGTTCTGCGCTACCTTGCGAATGTACATGCGTTCTTGCAGGCGCGGGTCGCGAAATACTTCGATTACGTATTCGCCGTCATTGTCGGCAGCGCTGTTTTGATTCACGCCGCCTTCCTGCCAGGCAAAGTAAACCAGTGCCGTGCGACCATCTTCGGGATCGGGCTCGGGAAACTCCTCGAGCGCTTCGCGCGGTGCCGGGGAGATCAATCGAATGTCATGGCGTTCCAGAATGCTGAAACGCTCCACGCGACTCAATACCCGCTGCGCCTGTGCTATGCGCCAGTAATATGTACCCGGTGGCAGCGGCACAATCGCATTGCCCTGGGCCGCAGTCATGGTCATTTCTTGTGCAATGATTTCCTCAAAAGCAGGGTGATTGCTGATTTCCAGACGCACCTGATACGATCGCCCGGCGGTAACATCCCCGGGGCCGTTACTCCCGGTAGAAGCAACGAGTACCCATTGAAAAGCTATCGGCATGGGATTTGCATCGGCGCCCATGCGCGCGCCCGATGCGGGCGCAATCAAACGAACGCTAAATGTTTGTAGTCTGGTTTCATCGACGGTAATCAACGCGCTCTGTCCGGATTCGATTGTGATGGGAGTCTGCTGTTCAGAGAGCTTATTGCCGTTTTTTCTTTCGCTTTCGCCTTCACTTTCGATTTCGCTTTCATTCTCGTTTTTGATTTCGAAATCATTTTCGTTTTGAGTTTCGTTCTGGGCTTCGTTCGCGTTCTCGCGTACCTTCCGGTTATCCCTTTCATTCCCGGATTCGATGCGGGCACGGCCGCCGTCCACATGGACTTCCAGATTGCCGTTTCCATCCAGACCGGCGTCCAGTGCTCCGGATTCGATAAACACGCGTCGATTTCCGTGTCTGAGATACAAGGTCTGTTCGGCGTACGATCGTTCTACCCGCACGCGACCACGCAATAAATTCAGCTCGATTTCCCTGTCCGCGTGTACGCTGATGCGCACCATACTCTGTTGATCCAGTTCAATGTCCGTGCGATTGGTCAGATGTACAATCGCTTCGGATGCGTTCTCGGTGCGGATTACGTTATGATTATAGACGGTTTCGCCTGTGCGGATTTCTTCCCATACGGGACTGCTGGCATAACGGCGATGCGCTTCTCCTCTTCGAAAGAGGATATCACCCACTTCTTCACCGCCCAGATCCAGGCGTACATTACGATCGAGGTACAGGGAATAGGATGTAGTTGCCAGAATGAACAGGCATACCAGCACCACCAGGATATCATTGCGCCGGTCTGTTGGTTGAAGACGCCTCATTTTTCAAACAGTGCTTTTTCATCCAGGATAATGTCGCTGGAAGCTTCAATGTACTTGCGGGCAATATCCGGATTGTATTCGATACTCAATAACTCGCGCAACTCGTTGAGTGAAGCGGGTGTGGCGGGATTGTTGCGCAATCCCAGCACCGCGTATACCGTTTCTGGATTGGACTTGCCTTTAATCTGGATGGGCGGCAATTCAACCGTGTGAAAGATGGGGTCCAGTTTTTCATAGGTGTAATGGGAAATTAATATATCCGTACCAAAATGCTTGTTTAAGTATTCAATGCGCGACGTTAGATTGACCGCGTCGCCGATTACGGTGTATTCCAGTCGCCGTTCGGAGCCGATCTGTCCGGCCAGCACAGTACCGGTATTGATGCCGATTCCAAATCGTAAATTCAAGCCGCGCTTGCGAAAGCTATCGGAATTCAGCTCCAGTAAGGCGGTGCGCATACGCAACGCGGCACGTACCGCGCTGGACGGATCGCCCGGATTGGCCACCAGTGCGCCCCAGTGGGCCATCACCGCGTCGCCGATGAATTTATCGACCACGCCGCCTTCGTCATGCACACAATCCACCATGCGCGTGAAGTACTCGGTCAATATGGAAACCACTTCCTCCGGTTTTAATTTTTCCGACATGCCCGTAAAGTTGCGCAGGTCGGAAAATAGAATGGTGCAGATGCGTTCTTCGCCGCCTAAACGCAAATCACTATTAAGAGCGCGATTCACAATGGCCGGATTCACAAACTTGCCGAACGTATCTTTGATTTTCTGGCGCTCGGCCAGCCCGTGAGCCATGCTGATAAACGAATTGGTCAGGGTGCCGATTTCATCATGGGTGGTGGGTGCTATGTCCACGTCGTAATCACCGTCTTCAATGCGACCGGTGGCTCTGAGTAACCGCCGAATGGGGGCGCTCAGAGTGCGCGCGAAAAAATACACGAACAGAAAGGCCAGCACCAGCACAATCAGCATAATCTTCAGATTCTGGGCTTGAATGAGATACACCGCTTCAAAAGCACGATCCGCCGGTACGGTTGAAACAATGCCGATGCGACCAAATGAAATAATCTGGTACGATCCGAGATACTCCTTATCCTCATAAGAGTATTCCTGCGACCCATTGTCGCTGCCGCTGCCCAGCAGATTCTTCACAATCGGAATGGTGCGGGCGCTTTCGGGAGTGATTTCGGTATTATGAAAACGGGACAGCAGTTCACCGCGCTCATTCACCAGAAAAATCTGAAAGATTTCGGTGATGCCCGATTCGCGCACACTGCGCAAAAGATGATCGGCTTCCATGATCACCATCACCACCGGACCGGGTTGGCCGCGGATCAGCGGCACCGCGATGGCCAACAACGGAATACCGTTCAGTTCCCCCAGGTCTTTGATGGCCGTATTTCCCTCAAACGCCGTGCGCAGACGACCGGTGCCGTCGTTGATCGCCGCGCCAACCGCCTCGGTTCGCAACTCATTGCGGCGCATAAATTCCTGATTGTAATACGAATGGCGTAGTTGAATGGTCCGGGCGTTTTCTGGTTCCCCGGACTCCGGCGCCGAATTTTGTAGCGTTGCGGCCCCCAGTCCGATGAAGACCACATCCGGATTGTAGGCAAAAAAGTCGGCTACATAAGCGTCGCGTCGTTGGGCCGGAATACCGCGTTCATTGATAATGGCCGATAGCTGCCGCACCGAATAGCTCAGGTGATCGAGTTCCTCATTCAGCTTCACGCCGATCAACTGGGCCTGTCCCAGGTTGTATTCCTGAATCAACTTTTTACTGTAATCGCGAAAATAGTACGTAGCGACGAAAATCATACCGGACAGGGCGGCTATCAGTATTCCGGAAATAATCAGCAATAGTTTTACACGAATGGTAAAATGAGAAGGGCGAAAAGTATCTTTGTTTTGCGGGAATGTTTTCCGGTTCATATAATTTTAGATGATAAATTCTAATATGAAAGCATGCAAATCCGGTCGACATTGAACGGCAATCGGTGTCGCTCGCCGCATTGGCATTCAGTCGCAATTGGAGTCTGCCGCATTACGGCTGTACGTTCAATCGATTTTCCAGGGCCGCTCCCAGTTGTTCCAGGTCTCGCAGTCGCAGTTGGTCGCGTTGTTCCAGATGGGGCAAGATGGGCAGGGAACAAACTCGACCTTCACCGGCCAGCAGCTGTTCGACATTGTTTTGCATGGCAAGCATACCCCGTACAAAATCGTAGTACAGATTTTCATCCGCGGATAGATCGGCACGGTCCTGATGCAATGCGCCGGTTAATCCGGGGTCCCGGCGGAAATCATCCGGTATGGTCCGATTCAAAATAACCGCCGCCGGTTTTAAGTCTTTGGACTGCAATACCTGACGCAGGGAATTGGCGACCGCGACCGAATCATCCCGGATGGCGCAAACCAGGTAAATGCGCGTCCGGGGAAGTCCGGCCCGCACCAGATCGCGAGCGACGTGCAATCGTTCCAGCATGCGATACAATACCTGATCGAGCATCAACAGCAATTCACCCAGACCCAGCAGTATGTTTTCGCCGCCCGCCTTGCCCAGCGCTTTTAATATACCCTGCGCTCCGGACCGCATGGCCTTTTGAAAAATGTTGGCATCGCGCGCGTCACCCGCAAACCATTTCAACCATTGTAAAATCTTACTGTCCAGAAAAGAGAGTAAACGATCCGGGCGATCCAGAAAGTCTACCGCGTGCAATCCGGGCGCCGTATCAATAATCAAATCGTCCGTATCCGGATGGTGTTCCAGCCATTCGGCCATGCGCGCCGGAGCCAGTGTTTCCGTAGCGGTTGCGATCTTCTCGGCCACGGCATGAAAGAAAGGATGAGCGAACAACTGCCGTTCATTTTCAGGAGAGAGTCCCACCTCGGCGATCCAACGGCGCAGACTGTTATCCAGTTTCAACATAGCGGCGCGCAGCTCGCCACCGTTGTCTTCTTTTAATAATACCGTGCCGGCTTCATCGATGGGTTTCGTGCCGCCCAACGCCGATTGCAGTCGTCGGGCCGGGTCGATACTGAGTAATCCCGTTCGGCGTCCCTGGCGGGCGAGGTGCACGGCCAGCCCCGCCGATAGAGTCGTTTTGCCCACTCCACCGGCACCAAAGAAGATGTGCAGACGTGGTATTGGAGTTCCGGTACCGGAGTTCACGTACGCTCCCGGGGGGCGGCAAAGCCCGCTTCAAAAAAAGGTACCAGGGCCGCAATGCGTTCGACCGGATTCGCACCGGGTTGCTGGATCAATACATCCGGTAGCGAAAGCACCGGTAACGTTACCGATTGACGGGTCCGCTTTTCCATTTGCAGCCGACGTTGTAAATCGGCCAGCAGAGCGTTCGCACCGGCACGGGCTTCCATTGATTGCAATTCGTTCGAAAAATGCCGGAACCAATCGGGCTCCCCATCGGGAGTGGAGAACGCGTGAACTCCATCCGGTCCCCGCAGACTCTGCTCGGCGGAGCGAATCAGACTGCGGTTCATGATCAGCGCCAGGGGTGGCCGTTGTAAATCGCGTTCCAGGACGGGCAGGAACTCCAGAGTTTCATCAACCGGCAGTTCCTCCGGAAGCGTAACCAATAACGCGCCGGTTTTATCCGCATCCAGTATCAGATTGGTAACCCGCCGGGTTTCATTCACCAGCGGTCCTTCAAAATCAAATTTACTGACGGTACCCACAATACCGAACAGAGCACTACCGTGTCCGGTGGCCGGCGCATCCACGATAATACGATCAAAATAAATGTTACGTTCGTCCCGCGCTAATTCTACCAGCCAGAACAATCGCCCTAAAAAGAATAATTCTTCCAGTCCGGGCGCGGCATGAATCAGCCGCCGCACCTGATTGTTCTCAATGATCATTTTATAGAAGAGTTTCATGCCCAGATGCTCGACGAAATATTCGCGTAAAGCTTCCGGACCGGAAAAGTTCATGACATACAGATTCTCGCGCACTTCCGCATGGCGATGCTCACAGGGTTCGGCGCCGAGCAGCGGCGATATACTGTCCTGGATGGCCCATTGCACCAGCAGGGTTTTTTCTCCCCGGGCCGCTCGCGCCAGGCCCAGCGCGGTGCTGACGGTGGTACGGCCCACGCCGCCTTTACCGAATACAAATATCAATCTGCGATCCAGATCGAGCATTGAGGGTCGTTGTGTGTGGCACCCGATTTTTCGTCAGGTAGCTTTTCAGATGCAATGTGTTGGAGTTCACGTACGTCGCAAGTTCCTATCGCCTTCCGGCATATCAAAAGTATGGACAATTCGATTTGTCCTGCTCTGTCAGGTCTGTGACAATCTGTCAGTGTGCAACGGCTCATCCGGCGGATACAGCGGTACGCAGGCCAATTCGGCAGGGCACGGGAAATGCAAAGGAATCGACGTGAAATTTGTCAGAACTCTGACAGGGAGACGGAACTATGCCGGCCAATAATATTCTACAGCGTCTTATTAATCAAATCCCACCGGTGACCCGCTGGATACTGGCAATCAACATAGCGGTGCATGCGGGCCTGCACTGGATGCTACCGCTGGTGTCCGGATGGGGTGCGCTGGAGAGTGCCCTGTACACCGTGGGGTTGGTGCCCACCGCTTTCTGGCAGGGTGCGGTCTGGCAACCGGTTACGTCCACTTTCGTGCACGGCTTCTTTTTGCACTTGCTGGTAAACATGATCGGTGTGGCCAGCATCGGCACGTTGTTAGAGCGTCGTATTAGTTCCAGGTTGTACGCGATTCTGTACGCTCTATCCGCTCTGGGCGGTTCTTTTTTCGTACTGGCATTTCAATACCGGCTATCGGTGCCCACAGTGGGCGCATCGGGTGCCTTGATGGGATTGCTGGGCGCACTGGCCGTGTTACAACCGAACGCTCGCCTGCTGCTATTTTTCTTTCCCGTCCGGGCACGCACCGCGGCGATTGGCGCGGCCGCGGTTTCGCTGTTGCTGGCTCTGATTGATGGCGGTCCGGGTATTTCGCATCTCGGTCATCTCGGCGGAATTGTTTTCGGAGCGGCCTATACCTTCTTTGCTTTTCGCTCAATCATTCCGCATGCATCCAATTTGAATGGGTCATTCGGTTTCGATTGGTACGGAGATGATAAAAATGCGTCCGCGCAAAATTATCCGTCTGGAACGCATCACCGGCGTCCGGAGCAGGATGCAAACGTTATGATGGAGCAAATATTGAGTCGTTTGTTCGCCATGCAAGGACCGGCTTACCGGCAATCACAAAAGCAAAGACCGGTCAATCCGCCGCGGGAGCGCCGCCTGGTGTATGATCCCTGGACCGGTCATTATGTGGTTCGGGATTGAACGCCGTTGCCATCATAGCAGATTTTGATGACATCATCAAAATAGTTTACAAAATATACTTTCATGCCCTGCCGGATATAATCCGGCAGCTCTTTATAGTCTTTAAGATTGTCTCGCGGTAAGATCAGTTCCATTATTTCGACGCGGCGCGCTGCGATGATTTTTTCTTTGATACCGCCCACGGGCAGCACTTTGCCGGTAAGGGTCAACTCACCGGTCATGGCGATTCCGGACCGCACCGGTAACTTGCGTGCCAGGGAATAAATAGCCAGCGCCATGGTCACGCCGGCGGAGGGACCGTCCTTGGGTGTGGCGCCCGCCGGTACGTGCAGGTGAATGAAATTGCGGTCGAAGTAATCGGCGCCGATGCCGTAGCGTTCGGCCTGAGCGCGAATGTAAGAATACGCGATTTCGGCCGACTCTTTCATGACATCACCCAATTGGCCGGTTTGTTTATAGCTGCCCTTTTCACTCTTGATATCCGTCGCTTCGATATGTAGAGTCGCGCCCCCCATACTGGTCCAGGCCAGGCCAATCACCACGCCGGGCGTGCTCTTATTATAGAGCATCTCTTCCGGGAAGACCGGCTGACCCAGGTAGTCGGGAATATTCTCGACCGTAATGCGTGCCGGATTGTCCCGGCCCTCGGCATGGAAGAGGGTGGTCTTGCGCATAATCTTTTTAATGCGATTTTCCAGATTGCGTACCCCCGCCTCCCGGGCATAGCGATCGATGATGAAACGCAAACCGTCTTCCGTAATCTCCACATCGGTTTCTTTCAAGCCGTGTTCACTCAGCGCCCGGGGTATCAAATATCGCCTGGCAATTTGAATCTTTTCTTCCATTATATAGCCCGCCAGTTTAATCACCTCCATACGGTCCATCAGAGCGGGTGGAATGGTATCCAGCTGATTGGCGGTAGTGATGAATAGTATGCGCGAAAGATCAAAACGCACATCCAGATAGTGATCCAGAAAATCCGCGTTCTGGGCCGGATCGAGCACCTCCAGTAGAGCGCTGGCCGGATCGCCCTGGAAACTCTTACCGACTTTGTCGATTTCATCCAGCATGATTACCGGATTGGCCGTGCCGACGGTCTTCAGGCTCTGGATGAATTTACCCGGCATGGCGCCGATATAGGTCCGACGATGTCCCTTGATTTCCGCTTCGTCGCGCATGCCGCCCAGGGAAAAGCGATAAAACTTTCGATTCAACGCTTCCGCTACCGATCGGCCGATGGAAGTTTTGCCCACGCCCGGCGGTCCTACAAAACATACGATGGAACCGCTGATATGACCGGTCTTCCAGCCGGTGCTTATAAATTCCAGAATGCGCTCTTTCACGTCATCGAGGCCGTAATGATCACGATCGAGTATCTCCCGCGCTTTTTTAATATCAAAACTATCTTCAGAATACACGCCCCAGGGAATGGAGGTCAGCCAATCGAGATAATTGCGACTGACGGTATACTCGGGTGACGCCGGTTCCAGTAGAGTCAGCTTTTCCATTTCGCTTTGAATGACTTTCAGCGCCTCTTTATCCGGTTTGAGATCTTTGAGTCGTTCCTGAAATTTTTCGAGCTCCGCTTCGCGATCGTCTTTTTCCAGACCCAGTTCGTGCTTGATGGCCTTGAGTTGCTCACGGAGAAAGAACTCCTTTTGTTGTTTGGATATCTTTTCCTCGATGCTCTTCTTAATTTTTTCTTGCAGATTTAATAATTGAATTTCTTCGCGCATCAGCCGCAGTAACTTTTCCGCGCGAGTGAGCAACGGTATGGTTTCCAGAATCTCCTGCAACTTCTCACCCTCGGCGGTAAGCATGGACGCGGTCAGGTCCATAATCAGACCGGGCTGGTTGTAATTGAAATTTACCAGCAGCATTTTCAATTGTTCCTGAAACAGCGGGTTCAGTTTCAACAGATCTTTCACCGAAGATAAAATGGCCATCGTATAAGCCTTCAGATCATCTCCCGGTTGTTGGTCCCTGTCCTCGAAATATTTAACCTTCCAGAAACGCAGGATATCCTGTTTCTCTTCGGAAATTACACGGAAACGGCGCAGAGTTTGCACCAGAATCTGAATGCTGCCGTCCATTTCACCGAAGCGCAGAACCCGCGCGGCAGTGCCATAATCATACAGGTCGGCGAGTAAAGGATCGTCTTCCTGGCTTTCTTTCGTAAGCACCAGGCCCACCACGCTGTGCGTTTGTTTATTGAGCGCCTCCACTATCTTAGGCACGTGGGTACTGCCAATCTGCAAGGGGACCGTCAGACCCGGAAAGAGCGGGCGTTGTTGAATCGGCAAAATCAGAATGTTTTCCGGCAGGACATCGGACGCGAGTGCAATACCGGGTTCGTCGGCAATCACTCCGGGACCGATGGATACGTCGTCTGTCGTGCTTGAATTCAGATCATTCTGCCGGTCGTTTGATTCCTGAACTTCATTCGACTCATCGCTCATGTTGTCTTCATCCCGGTTGTCATTTTCCTGATTCTCATCCATTGAATTCTCCCGGATTTTATACCGTTGACGCGATTTCATTGGCACCCGCGCGCACCGCGCGTAAGGCATTGCACAGAATACCCTTAAACCGATCGATACCCTGGCCGAATCGACCGATTGCCCCGATGAACATCCATTGTGTCGGCCCCGGTCTGTACGCCGATAAATTTTCCCTTTGTATTTTTTGAAGACAGCCCAAAACCACAATGTATGCTTTTAGATGGGCTATTGCGCGGGAACTGCGCAATCCGCCCTGTTAGCCGGGCGCAAAGCAGGAGCGGGGGAATGCTGAGGTCGGCGGCACAAGCGTTTGCTAATGATTATGGAGTGTTTCGCAAATTTCGGCTAACTTCTCAGGAAAAAAATGGATGGCGCGAGTATCCAACTGCGATAGACTGATACACAACGGGTCGTAAGATTGCGAATGTGGTGGAAGGGATTCGAATTCGCTCGCGCTTCGCATTCACCGGGAATTGCTCAGGGTCGGCCGTTTCGAGTCCACGGCTCGCGGTATGTTGCCCGCCCGACGGAGATATGCAAATGACGAAATGGTTTTCCCCCGATGGGCATAAGAATCGGACAGGCACCCGGATTTCGTTCATAGCGCGCCTGAACAGAAGTCGGTATTCGGCCTGGCTATCGATCGGCATGGCGGTCCTGCCGGTAATGTCGGCCGCTCCGCTTTCGGCACGACCGACGGAAGCGGGGCCACCGCAGATGATTCCACCCTTGCTGGTGGCTTCGTTGTTTGCCATCGGAGCCCTGTTGGTTCTGATTGTTTCGTATGTTATTGTTCAAAAGTTCATAAATGAACGCGCCCGCAAGCGCGAACGAGAGCTGGCCGCCGAACGTGCGCGTCGAGAGCGTGAATCACAAAAGTCCGGCGCTCATAAAACCGATACGGTTGCGCAACCGGCGCCGGTCAGCCTGGAACTGGATCGATCCGAACATGCCGAACTGCTGGAAAATGCCCGGGAGATGGTGCGGGACCATCCGGAAAAAACGGCGGGGGTGTTGCGAAACTGGATCAATCAAGATTCGTAACCGGCATGTACGGCATGTCGGCTTCAGGGCAGACAGAGAACCGGCAGGGTGCTGCCGCGCACTACGCGCTCGCTGGTACCGCCGAACATGAGCTTTTCCAGCTTTTCAAAATCGGATTTTGAAGAACGCATGCGCATGGCTATCATATCGACTTTCAGGTCGTGACTGAGTTTGATGATTTCGATGTACGGCGCTCCTTCCACTACCATGGATTGCAGGTTAACCTCCGAAGCGGTGGTCATATTTTGTAAGATGCTTTTCAACTCCTGTTCGGCGCTTTCGCGTAATGTCCGGATGGCCTGACTGCGCAGACTATCATGGGACCGTCGCAACGGATTAAGCAGGTCCACCGGAATGACATGCACAAAGATGACGTCTATGGTTCCGGAAACAATTTTTTGAATGCCGGTCAGCAGATCGGGGCATTCGTCTGGAGTGGATACCGGTGCCAGAATGGTCTGTGCGTTCATGTTTCCAGTGGACGAACGCGCCATTGTTCTGAAAATCAATTTTTAGCGAGGTGAACATGCAATCGAATACCGAAACGGCCATACTGGGAGGCGGATGCTTCTGGTGTGTGGAGGCCGTTTTTCAAAAATTGCGCGGCGTAGTAAGCGTGGTAAGCGGATATGCGGGCGGGTCCACGGATGAACCCACCTATCGAGATATCTGTACCGGTGCAACCGGGCATGCCGAAGTGATTCAAGTCGAGTTCGAGCCGGAAAAAATTTCATTCGATGATATCCTGACCGTATTTTTTCATACGCATGATCCCACCACGTTGAATCGTCAGGGCAATGATGTGGGGACTCAATACCGCTCGGTAATATTTTATACCAATCCGGACCAAGAACGCATAGCCCGGGATAAAATCAAAGAACTGGATGCCGGCGGGATTTTTGCCGATCCCATTGTAACCGAAGTCAGTCCGGCTCCGAAATTTTATCCGGCGGAAGATTATCATCAAAACTTTTTTCAGCGTAATCCGGCGCAGCCTTATTGTTTGTTTGCCATACCGCCCAAGCTGGGAAAACTCACGAAAGATTTTCAACATTTACTTGCCGAATCCGGCGCTTAGCCGTTAGGATATACTTTTGTTTATTTAATGTGCGATTCAGGATTCCAATCGGCAGATGTTCGGACGGCATCTACGAGCGAATTCGGTGCAATAGTATTTACTGACAGGGAGATATGGAATGCAAAACTTTACACAAATAAACTCAGTACCCGCGCGCGCTCGCA
This sequence comes from Leptospiraceae bacterium, assembly GCA_020441025.1. GTDB lineage: Bacteria > Spirochaetota > Leptospiria > Leptospirales > Leptonemataceae > JAGRMX01. Next base: position 1,932 of record JAGRMX010000029.1, on the reverse strand, counting down.
CCGGATTACGGTCAGCGACCGTGGCGTTGCTGCTTCCGATTCTGCTCTTGATAGGAGGATGTGACCCATCCGATTCGGACGAATCTTCCGGAAATATCGGTATTGTAACGCGCATTATCGGAACAGCGGAGATTGCGACGGCGGACGGGCGTGAAGCTCTGGCGGAAGGACGCGGTTTGATGGAAGGCGATGTGATTTATACCGGCGCCGATAGCATTGTATTGCTGGATTTTAAAGCGGGTCGGGTGGAAGCCGAACTTCAACCGGAATCCGAATTTCAGGTCAAATCTATCGCGGCGGACGAAGATCGTTTTGCTCTGCCAACCGGGCAGTTATGGATGCGCGTCAATTCTCGGGATAACGCCACGGGTCAGGTAGTGCTCGAATCACCCACGGCGGTGGCGGCGGTGCGCGGCACCAAGTTTTATACTTTTCACATGCGCGATCATCACGGCCGGGATGTGTACGGCACCTGTCATTGTGAGGGCGATGTGCACTACAGTACCGTGGAAACCGATTATGAAAGTCACCACGAACAGGATCATATGGTCATGACCATCGACGGCAAAACGTTTCTAATGACTCCCGAAGAACTTTCGTTTCTGGGCGATACGGCCCATGCTCACTCCATGCTGGAAAACAGTCCGCTGGGACCCAACACAATCGCGTTGGAAGAGGAGCAGATGCAGGCGCTGGCGGATTTAATCGATCGTAAGATGGCCGAATAAAAAAATCAGGAATCGGGAACGCTCCGTGTGTCGCCGCGCAGTTCGGCGGCCCGGGCCCGCGCCCGTTCCGTATTTTCCATCAGCAGACCTTCCACTTCTTTGCGCTTTGCTTCGAATTCCTGTACATTCATCTGTTCGGGAATGTAAATCGGTTCGCCATATGAAACTACGAACGTGGTAAATGGTTTCGGAATGCGATGACTGTCCCAGGACTTCGCAATCCACTGGCGCGTGCATTCATAATGAAACGGAACAATCGGCACCCGGCCTTTTTGCGCCGAAATCAGAATGCCGGGCTGCAATTCAAAGGCCGGTCCGCGCGGTCCGTCCGGCGTAATCGCCACGGGTGATCCACTGCGCAAATGTTTGATGATTGCTTTGAGGGCGGACACACTTTTACGGGATGTGCTGCCCCGAATGGAAGTGTTCCCCAGACTGTGGACCACGTGATTGATCATATCCCCGTCCCGTGACGCCGAAATCAGCACGGCGATATTCCGATTACGATTGAGATACGGAGAGCACATTACATTCGTATGCCAGATGCCCAGAATAAAAGGACGCCCATTGTCATATAAACTATCAAAATGAACGCGATTCACATCCACGCGCCTGGATGTGAGACCCAGAAAGCGCAGAAGCCAGACGCTGAAGCGCGGAGCAAACCAGGCCAGCACGCGATCCTTCCAGCGCAAGGGGCGGGCTGCCGGTTCTTCCGGACCGTTCCCGATCGCTTCGGTACCGGTACCGGTGCCGTTTTCAATATTAACGGTCAAACTGCCATCCCTCCGTACTCGGTTGTGATACGACTATCAATAACGCATTGCAATGCATTAAAACGCAATACTTCAAAAAGCGTTTTCAGCGTTCAATGCCGACGGACCGGCGGAAAACTTTTTATTGCTTCCTCTTCGCTGCGGTATACCGGAAACACATCCAGCATGCGGGCCAGATCCAGGACATATTCGACCACCGGAGAAGGTTCCGCCAGAGCCAGGCGTCCATTGCGTAGTTCCAGCGATCGACTGATGCCCATGATTTTACCCAGCCCGCTGGAGCTGATGTCGGTAATATTGAGCATGTTCAGAATGATAAAGCGGTCGCCTGCTTCAATTGCCGAATCCACGATCTCCGTCATGATCGGCACCTGTTCGAGCGTAAAGCGGCCGGTCAGCTTGAGAATCAAAATGCCATTCTCTTCCCG
>JAGRMX010000299.1 GCA_020441025.1 Leptospiraceae bacterium | reverse complement strand
AATCAGGAATGGTCCGACCTGCGCGAACGATTGAATCGTACCCAACCGCGTCAACTGCACATCGCACTGGACTGTTCGCTGAATGCCCGGGAATCGGAAGTGGTGGAACAATATACGGATGTTTTGCAATCAATTGACGCTCTTCGAAACACCGACCAAAGCATGCGCATCAGTTGTGTGGATCACGCTTCCCGGACAATCATCATTAAGGGTCGCACAACAACGAATGATATTCGCAAGGCCCTGTCCGATCTACGTCCTGAGAGCGCGGCGGGCGGCTTCTTCCTGGGCCGGCTGATTGCCCGGGACCTGTTCACGCTTGTTCGGGAACCTGAAAATGTGACCGCTCCGGTATATCTGATCGTGGCGCCGTCTTCAACCCGCGCTCATTTCATTGAAGATCTGCGTCAGTTTCAACAGGTGAACGCGATTGAGTTGCCCGCTTATGTTCTGCATCTGCAGCCGGTCCGCAGCAACGAGACCACTTCCGAAAGTACCCAACCGGATGCGCGACAGCGGGAAAATACACGATCAACAACTGATACGCGCGCGCCAACTGATACGCAGCAACCAATGGATACAGAGCAACACAGAGAAAACCGGACGATTGATTCCACGACGAAGGTCTTGCCCCTCAATCTGCTGAACGACGCCGTGCAAACCACCGACACCGCTCTGGTCGCCGCCGCGCGCAATCAGCAACTACGTCCAATCACCCTGAACGATTTAATAACGCGATTGCAATCGGAATCCGCCGAAAAGAATTCTGAATTCCAACAGAGTAAGTCCGATGCCGCAACCGGATTGCAAATACGCTTTACCGATCGTGATGATCTGGTTCAGCATTATAATTTCAATGCTGAACCGCAAACGGCACAATCGGATCTATATGAACAGGCGTTATTATTGGATGGATTGTATCGCCATCACGTTTTACATCCCAATGAGGAAACGGTCTATCGGGCGGTACTCCGGCAGAGCTTCGCGCATCGTATACTGACACCGCTGACCGCGTCTATCGCGCTGGAGAATGAGGCCCAGAAGCGCGCTCTGCTGCGCAAGCAGGAAGCGGCTCTGGCGGGTCACTCCGGATTGGAACTGGAAGAAAAGCCCACGGCCATGGATGAACCCGATTGGGTGTATCTGCTGGCTTTGATATTCATTATGTGGTTGTACCACCAACGTCATCGTATAGCACATTACTGGCGAAGGGTGCAACCACACCACTGAGCAATACAATACCAAGCAGGAATCATTCGCGCAGGTTTCGTAATTCCCGGGTGTGATTGCGTACCGTTGCATGACCGAGTCGCAGACAGTGTTCGCCGACCTGCAAACGGAACGGACCGGGGCGCGGTGTTATAGTGCGCAAAACAATCACTTCTTTCCGTGCTCTGCGGGCCAGTTCCAGTTTCAAACGATACACTTCATCGCTGATGATTTGATAGGCCCGGCCCAGGCCGGAGGTAAAACTAAAATCGTGCGGCGCGTGTCTTTCCCGGATATCTTCAATGTTTATTGCCAGATGAATTAAAATCGTATCGATACTCGCGTCATCCAACCAGTGTTCAAACGGGACCGGATCGGCAATACCGCCATCCCAGTACGCATCGCCCTGAACGGTGCGTGTGGCGAACATACCGGGCACCGCGCAACTGGCCAGAATCGAAGCGGCTAACGGGCCGTTCTGCAACAATTCCGAACGTACCCGGGAAATATTGGCGGCCGAAATGGTCAGCGGCGGCTGACAATCTTCAATTCGACGTCCGCCCAGCCATTGCTCTAATAACGCGAGAGCCCGATCGCCCTGTAATGCTCCGGTGTGACCGCTCCGATTGGACAACATGCTCATGGTGCGATAGGGCAATCCCCATTCATAGAAAGCGGATCGCAATCTGCGGTCAAACACCATGCGTTCAATTTCATCGGGTGCATAGCCGCCGGCATAAAACCCGGCTACAATCGCCCCGGCGGACGCTCCCGAAACGGCGCGGGGACGCACGCCCAGACGATGCAATTCGGCCAGAAATCCGGCATGCGCGAAAAAACCAAAAAAAGAAGAATTCAAGCACAATGCGACATTGCGTCGCCCGCGCAGCCATGCAAACAACCGATTCATACACGGGCTATCACCCGATTTTCCACGGTGTACGTAAATTAACAATTTCTTCCAGGCCGGCTTTTCGCATTACGGAAGTCTATATCGGCATCCAGTTACGTTGCGCGCATCATATATGCGACCGTACCGGCACCATATGCAATCCATACGTCGCCGGAGGACACGACATAAAAAATTCGTTTGTCACCATCGCCACCCAAATAAACCTATCCTGCATTGGTGCCCGGAGTCAACGGTAGTTCTCTGGCAATTCCCGAACAGTTTCACCGTATTTTACCCACTGGAGTTCAATTGTTTATTCCAGTCGGGGCGATTGCTGAATTAAGGGGCGCCGTCGAAATCGATTCGAGAAAGTTGCATGGCAAAGAAGAAGACTATTACAGCAAAAAAAGCGGACAAGTACGAACTGTATCAACAGGCGGTGCAGAATCCGGAGTTTGAAACCCAGATGGTCGAGAAGTTTTATCGGCGCTTGCGGGGCACCCGGCCGGAATTGCTCCGGGAGGATTTCAGCGGAACCTTCATATTCAGCTGCGAATGGGTCAAACGCTATTCGGGTTACCACGCGCTGTGCGTGGATCTGGACCCGGAACCGCTGGAATGGGGCAAAAAACACAATCTGAGTAAACTGACAGCCGATCAGCAGAGCCGCATTGAAATTCGACAGCAAAACGTACTCGAAATCAAAGAACCTAAAGTTGATATTGTTACCGCGTTTAATTTCTCGTACTGGATATTCATGCAACGCGCGGAAATGTTGCGATACTTTAAATCGGTACGTCAATCATTGCGACCGAACGGCATGTTTATAATGGATTCTTTCGGCGGAGCCGAAGCGCATAGCGAACAGGAAGAGCCCCGGGAATGCGAAGGATTCGATTACATCTGGGAACACCGTAAATTTTATCCGTTGAATTCCGAAATGGAATGCCGTATTCACTTTTCATTCAAAGACGGCAGCGTCATGCGTAACGCTTTTCGATACTACTGGCGATTGTGGTCACCCCGGGAAATTCGCGAGTTGCTGGAAGAAGCCGGCTTTGCGCAGGTCGAATTCTACTGGGAAGGCACGGAAGAAGAAACCGGCGAAGGCAACGGTGTATTTCGACGGGCCATCAAAGGCGAAGCCGCCGATTGCTGGATTGCCTACATAGTCGCCGCAGCTTGATGAAGTCGTAGCCGCCGTCAGGAGCTATTGGAGCGGTAAAAAATTCCCCCGGGCCGACCGCAATTGAATTGCAGCGCCTATGGGTCCATCTCTGCTCTGCAAAATGTGCCGCATCTCGCATGGCGTCGGTCCGACGGCAATCACTTTGTTCGCACTGGTCTTTGTACTTATGTACGGGTACGCAACCGACCGTACTGCGCTCAAGGCCGACCCGAATGCAAGATCTGATTGGGAGTACCGCACGACGGACGAAATCTTTACGCCCCGCGTCACGGGCAATCGGATCGTCTTCGTGCAGAGCGGTGAGTACGGCACGCAAATCGTTGCCGTACGGCCTGATGACGGGCATGTCGCCTGGCAGTACCACCTTGAAAAAGAGCGACGCCTCATGCGCCTGCCGACCATCGACCTGCGGCAGGTGACTCTGTACAGCGCGCGTTTTGCGGAAGAACGCAACGAAGACAGTCCGCTGGAAACGCGTCTCATTTTATTGCGTACCTCAGATGGTTCCGTAGAACGAACCGTAACATTGCCGACACGCGATCGTATCGTTCACTCGCCTTTCATTCGCGACGGGTTGCTCTACTTCGTCAGCTATCCTCAGGATGAGAATTTTTACGATTCGACACGCACTCCGGGTTATGCCTGCGCCCTTGATCTTGCAACGGGCCGTCTCAAATGGAAAACCGCGCTGTCCATGCGAATGTCGCGCGCCACTGATTTACAAACGTTGACTATTAATTCACGCAGTGTCAATCCGTGGATAGCACGGACGACCGAAATCGTCGCGGACGAATCACGCATGTACTTCGGTTATCCGAATGGCCGCGTTTACGCTATAAACCTGAACGACGGGCTGGTCGCCTGGCAATTTCGTACTGCGGACCGCATGATGATTTCGCCGGAATTGCGCGACGGCACGCTCTACTTCGGCTCGGGGGATTGGAACTTTTACGCTCTCAATCCTGCCACGGGCCGACTCAAGTGGAAAGTCGCCACCGGCGCCGATGCAGGCTACGCCGCGCCTTTATATGACGGCGATCGTTTGTATATAACCAGCGGCGAGTACCAACTACTCCCAATCAGCAGCATAGTTATGATGACGAATGCCGATGCGAACGATTACACCGACCACACAACTGCCGCCCTGTTCGCCGTAAACTCAAGCGACGGGAAAGTACTCTGGCGTCACAATTTTGATTCAGTAGCGTACACACCCATCTTGCGCGATGATACGTTGACCATTGTGGACTCGCGCGGTAACATCACAGAATTAGAAGCGAAGAATGGCAACGTGCGCAGGCAAGCTCAACTGCAAACAATCGTCCGCGCGGCCATTCCATATGATAATAAACTGATCGTACACGGCAGTAATATTCCATTTTTTGGCCGCGGCGGTCACTATCGTGATCTTATACAGG
>JAGRMX010000298.1 GCA_020441025.1 Leptospiraceae bacterium | reverse complement strand
GCAATTGATGTATCACAGTGCCAGGGCTGCGGCCGCCATTCTGGAAGAACTGATAGCCGGAGGAATCATACAAAGGGGGCGCATCTTCAGTGTCGGCCACAGTTCCGGCGACTTTACGGCCGTTGCCGCTGCTATAATGCGTCCGGATCTCTTCGATGGTTTTGGTGCGAATAAAGCGAATTTTTATGAGGCTGATCTGGCGGAAATCGTTACCGTCGGCGAGGAGCTATACTATCATCGACTGCGCAACGATTTGTCGGTACGATCGGTCCGCATTCTGCGAGCCACATCCACACTCGGTGGCGCGTCGGAAGCGGAGCGTGTAAAACATCAAACACCGCACCTGCGTGCTTATGTTCAAAACATTCTGGGCATTGATTTAAAAACCCGTGATTATCCCTCGGAGGGACATAGCTATTCGGAGGCCAACTGGCAGTTTTTCTGGAGCGTGGTAGAATGAAATCAACGTCGACCGGGCAAGTCGCTCCGCAAATTAAAACCCGGAGATCGGCCCTTTATTCCGTACGGGAAAACTTTCTGAAAGTGCTGATATTATTTTTTCTGGGAATGATCGTAGTATATTTTTCTGATGTGACCGTTCTGCGCGCGCAGGAGATCGACTCGAAACCGGATCTTTTGCAGTATCAACCGGACAGTGTGCGAGCGGTGCGCGGACCGATTGTATCCCTGCAGGTATTTGTTTATACGGCCCGCGAAATCGACGGCACCGTGCGCCGCGGCGCGTATCCGTACGGTCGCTATGCGGTGGAATTCGATTCAACCGGCAAACTTAAACTGAATGAGCATTACGTGAACGATACCGGCATGGTATGGTACCCGAATGTATATCCCATTGATCCCGAAGAAGTTCCGCCGCTGCAGGCCGGCCACCTGGTCCAGACGTTTGAATATACCGGCGCTCGCATCAGCGGTCGACGACGGGTCGACTTCAGTAATCTGTACCGTGAAGAATGGCGATTGGACGCGTTCGGCCGGACCGGGCAGGTCATCCAGACGCTGGTACCGGTGATACCGGAAACACAGATTCCGGATAATCGACATAGCACTGTTCGGACCGTCGGCATCATGCGCGATGCGACCGGTAGAGTGCTGCAGCGTACCTATCATGAAGGGGGGCGTCTGTCGCGTACAGATCGCTTTGCGTATAATGCGGAGGGACGTTTGTCCGAGTTCAGCAGCGTCGAACCGGGTCAGGAAGCAAAAGTACGGTTATATGAATATGCGGATAATCGACTGGTGGCCATCCAGTCGGATTCGTTGCGCACTACGTTCGTATTCGGTCGACATGGTCTGAGCGAACATGTGCAGACGTACTCCGGAGGGTATGGCAATACCAAAACATATGAGTATAATTCGCGCGGGTTGGTGATGCGCAGTCTGCACGTGTATCCCACCAGCGGGCAAAAATATCAAACCGAGTATTCCTATGAATTGGACGCGAACGGTAACTGGACTACGCGTCACGCCCGGGAAACCAATCGAGAAGGGCACAATGAACCGGATGTGGTATCTTATTCAGTGGTCGAACGCGAAATTCTATATCCGTAGGTTATACATATTCCAGCAGGCGGCCGAATACTTCCGAATCTTCGGGGCTTTCCAGGTGGGAAACGGCGGTCTGAACGGCGTTTTGAATTATGCCGTCGTCCGGAGCCAATCCGTCGTACAGATATTTATTCTGAAAAGGGCCGACGGTGCGCATCAAAATTTCGCAGGCAAAATGAGCGGCGCAGTCATGGATGTCCTGAATGTTCCACAGGTGCCCCCGTCGTTCCACCGCGTCCAGAGCTTTAACCCGGACGTCGGAATCATCGTGGGTGGTAATCTCTTTAAGTTCCGTTTTTACATTCCGCATATAAGAACTTAAAAATCGACTGAGGAAGCTGCGCGCCATGGCCGTGGTTCCGGGAGCGTTGGGTTGATCGGCCAGCATCCACAAATGTGCCGCCAGATGCGCCAGATCCTGCACCGGTTGTCCGAAGTGTACAAACTCCCAGTCAATCAGAAACGCCTGCCCGGGTGAAATTAATAATGATCGCGGCCAGAGATCGCCCATGACCAGGCAGCGTCCGGGTTGTGTCAGTCGATCGCCCAGATCACCGGCGATGTCGGCCAGATTACTGATATGTTCCTCATCCTGCATGCCGGCTTTGCGCAGACAGTCGGAAACACCATGATACTGTATGGCATTGCGTACGGCCTGAATGCTGTGATTGTCAAAATGCGCGGCCAGTTCCTGATCATGCAGTGAACGCACATGTAAGCGCGCAATGAACTCGGAGAGCGCATCGGCCAGCTCGAACGGATTCTCATCCGAATTGCTTAAATAATCGCGCAGGTCCGGCAGTATACCGCAATCCTCCATGACAATGGCGAATTGCTCCGTATCATTGTGTAACAGGCGCGGCGTACGTACCTGTGCGCACATATCTATAAATTTTTCATGATTGGCGAAGAGTAATAGCGCACGGGCTTCATATTGAATGCGATGTGCGCTCAACGTAATTTCGGGCACCAGGTTCACGTGGCCGGGAGCGCGCTTGACAATCACACTTCCGGAACCGACCTGCACGCGCCATACGTGATTGAGAATTCCGCCCGATAAATGCTGGACGCCCCGCACATGCTCGTCCGGAAAAACGCCTTCCAGAAACGCAATGACTGGAAACGTGTCCTTATCGTGCCCACTCATCTGGCCGCAGGAAAAAATATTCCGGAATAAGGGTCAATGGGTTTTGTGCGCATCTCAATCTCGCGGTTCCGCGCATTGCTATATTTGATGGCCGCTCCCGGTTGCGCCCACATCCGATTTTCCGCCGGTGTTTTGGTGCGGGGGCCGCCCACATACGCAAAGACCAGGTCTCGCATCGGCCTGGTATTATTGCGCAGACGGCAATCATAGAGCACATCGGTCAAGGCCCGCGAAAACAATCCTTCTTCAATAACAAGGTGCCCCTGATCCGGGCTGGAATCAACAAACATGGAACAGGCCGATCCGTCCGGCAGGCGATTGTCGGGCATGACCAGATCGTCACGACCGAATTTTCATCGAATGATTGCCAGAATTGTACGTGCCAGCAAATGGAAATTGCCTCAATCTGGTTTCTATTCATCCAGAGTGAAAAATAAACAGGGACAGTTATGCGCAATCAATCCGGTTCTAAGAAAATATATATCAGTGTGATTATAATTCTGGTATTGCTCGTGACGGGGTTCTGGTTGACCGGGCCGGACGACCCGGATGCCGATATGGCGGTCGAAGTTCGTCCGGAGTATTTGACCTATTTTGAAGAAAATTATTTCGCCAGTCGCGCTGAGTTTTTGCGGCTCTCGAGTGAATATTTCCGTCGCTATCGCGGTGTGCGGGAACAACACCTGCCGATTGCGTCCACTCTTAACGCGGACATTCGGCCCGATCTGCGTTTGCCGGATGATCTACGTTTGACCATTGACACCTGCTATATACCGGCGCAGAAGCGGACCGAGTCCCTGATATTGATCACTTCCGGCGTTCATGGTGCGGAAGGATTGGCCGCCAGTGCCGTGCAGCGCATGCTGATGCGGCATATGCTGGAGAATACCGATGCGTATAATTTAGACGGCGAATCGGTTTTTGATACGGTGGGAATTCTGTGGGTGCATGCGGTCAATCCGTACGGCGTTTATTTCTTTCGACGGGTGACCGAGAATAACGTGGATTTAAACCGCAACTTTGATGTGAACGACGAATTGTTTCAAACCGAAAACGCAGGGTATCGTGAAATCCGGACGCTATTGAATCCCGCCGAACCGGTCGATATGGGTAGCTTTATGCATCGCTTTTTCGCCATGCGTGCGGTATATAATATTGCCGTGCACGGCATGTCGACTCTGCGTCAGGCCGCTTTGCAGGGACAGTACGAATTTCCGGAAGGTATCTACTTCGGCGGACAGGATTTCGAACAACAGCGCGCGATACTGGAACCGATTTTTCGCGCGCACTTCCCGAAATATAAATCGGTAATGATATTGGATTTGCATACCGGTTACGGAGAACGCGGAACGTTGCACCTTTTTCCCAACGCCATCGATGACCCTGAGCGCCGGGCCGATATGCGCACCGTTTTCGGCGACCATCCCATTGACTGGGGTGATGATGCGGATTTTTATACCACCCATGGAGATTTTTCCATGTACATTATGAATTTGCTGAGTCCGCAACAGAAAGGCATTCCGATGGTATTTGAATATGGAACCCTGGATAGTCAGACCACATCCGGTTCTATTCTGTCCATCCATAACATGATTCTGGAAAACCAGGGTGCGCATTACGGATTTGCCTCCGATACCGACCGGGAAGCGGTGCAACATCGCTTTCGAGAAATGTTCTATCCGTCCTCGGAAAAATGGCGTACGAAAATCATTGCCGATACGCTGGCTCTATATCCTGGAGTTGTACGTCGTTTTGCCGGCTTGAATTGAGCGCATTAATCGGTGGAGCGTTTCAGCAATTGGGCGTTTAAGGCTACAATCACAGTACTGAGACTCATCAAGAAAGCACCGAAGGCCGGATTCAGTACGATTCCAAACGGAAACAGAAGTCCGGCCGCCAGAGGTATGGCCACGGCATTGTAGCCCGTCGCCCAGATCAGATTCTGAATCATTTTCCGATGAGTGGCGCGACCGAATAAAATCAGTTGTACAATATCGGCCGGATTGCTTTCTACCAGGACAATGTCGGCCGTCTCGGCAGCC
>JAGRMX010000297.1 GCA_020441025.1 Leptospiraceae bacterium | reverse complement strand
CACCCCGCCACTGCTGATGGCCACCAGAACATTGTTAGCATTCAAAGGATGTACACTTATGGAATGAATGCCCGGTTGATCATAACCGCCACCGCCCCAATATTCACGCTCGGGTTGATTCCAGAGCGATTCGACCCATTGCCAATTCCGACCGCCATCGTCCGAACGAAACAGAGCGGCCGGTATGGTTCCGGCCCAAAGTGTGGGCGCGCTCTTATCCGATGATATGGCCAATTCCCAGATTTGCGTAACCGAGGGCGCATCGTCCGCATCGCCGGATGGAAATTGGGGACAGGCGATTTCTTCGAGAGCGCCTGTTGAGTTTCCGTCGTTATCGGTCGCAATGGCGAATAGTTTCACACCGAAATGACCCAGGTTTAATCCGGCGTAGGTTTTTTTCCGGCCGGCATCATGCAATAACATGGTCACGGGCTCACCACTGAATGCATGCGATTGCATCCGCCAATCATGGCGTCCCTGGCGTTGAAAGTTAAACAATCCTTTGCGCGTACCGACGCGCAGTATCGGTTCCGGGCTCATGCTAACCTCCCGAGAGCGCCTGCATTACGTATACTTCCGAATTATCCACGAGCGCGTCACTGAGTTGATTTCGGTCCCGGATCATGCGACCATCCACGAAAATGGTCACGTGTTTACGTAAACGATTTTGTTCATCCAGGATGTAGGCGGCCAGGCGACCGGTTTCATCGGCTGCCAGAGCCGCGTCCAGAGCCGATCGCACCGTTTCCGCGGATACATTGCGCGGAGGACAGGGCACGAAGCGCTCAAGAGCGCTGGTAAATACGACGCGGGGCACACGAATAAGTAACCCGGTAGCTAAGTCTGTCAACACTTAACAGGCGGCTTTTTCAGCGGCCCGTTGAAGCGGGCTCAGTCGTTGGAATGCGAGAGCGAAATGATGCGCATCATCTTCAGGTTTATGATCATGAAACGCCAGATTTGCCAGAAGGGGTTTACCCGCAGGTGCCGGGTCCATCCGGTAGGCACCGAGCTGAAGAACGCGCTCTCATAAGGCTTTCGATTTTCCGGGATAGGTTCTTCTTCAGTTTGCATTCTTTTTATTCTCCCCGTATTCTGCTGATAATCAGACCGGTCGGTTATCGCACCGCTGCAATGCTGCGACAGGTTAGTGCCCGCTTGATTGCGGCGATTCAATCGCCATGATTACTCCGGTATCAGCGACCAGCCGGGCCGGGCCTTCGCTTTGTAAATAAACATGGAATGCAATATGCGTTTGATCCAGTGAGCCGCCAGACCGATTTCACCAAAGGTTAAGTTCGTATCGCGACCGTATAATGGATAGCGTTCATAGTCGGGTATAATGGGAAAGACCGTCATGGCCGCCGCCGTTCCGCGAATCAAACTGTTACCGGCCGAAGCCACGCAGGCCGCGCCCATGCGGGCCATACTGGCGGTACGTTTTGGAGATTGGGCCCGGCCTTTAATCATATCGACTATGTTCAACGCCACCGCTTTACCCATCATGGCCGACGGCATTCCGGTGCGGGGCGGCGTGGGCGAAATCGGAACGCCCTTCACGCTCTTCATCGGTTTAGATACCGGATGCGGGGGAGCAAAGGCGATACCCACGGCGAATATATTTTTGTAATCCGGATTCTGGTATACCGACGGCCAATCGGACGCTTTCCAGTTTTCGAACGATTTGCCGCTGTAGTCGGCGTCTACTTTCATCATGTGATTGGGTTGAAATAATCGGTCGGTGATTTCACGTCCGTTACGATCAAAAGCCTGCATGGGCACGCCGGTAAACGGAGGCAGCAACATGGCGAAATCATAATGCAATTCACCGCTGCCGCCATCGAGTTTTTCATAATGAATTACATCCGCCTCGACCCGATTCACGTGGGCCTGTAAAATCCATTCAATACCGCGCTCGGCATACAACGATTCGGTAAATATGCGACTGTGGGTAATGTAACCGCCACGCTTTAAATGCAGGCCACCCATGCCAAAGTCACCCAGCGTAAACTCGTTCGAGAGCCAGATTATACGGGCCTTATCGCGCACGCCCCGCTGGCGCAGTTCGAATTCCAGGTTAAATGTATATTCGAATGCGGCCCCCTGGCACGTACAGGTTCCATGTCCGGTGCCGATTACGAAGGTCTGGTGCCGACCGGCCCGCATACGTTGCACACATTGTTCGAAGTGTTCGTTGGCATGCACCGCATGCCCCGGCGTACACACCGAAAGCGAATGCCCCTCCGGTCCCAGCCCCGGTGTGGCATTAAAATTCAAACGCGGCCCCGTGGCGTTGATCAGATAATCGTATTCGATGCGTTCGGTCTGACCGGAGTGTTCTTCGTCCGTACAGGCAATCCGCACGGCCGGACGATCACCTGCGGAATTGCCTTCCGGTTCGATGGCGGTAGCCCGGGCCTGGTGAAAGCGAATGCCCATGCGACGGTATACCGGGGCAAGCGGAAAGGTTACATCCGTCGGTTGCATCAACCCCACACCTACCCATATATTAGAAGGAATCCAGTTCCAGTTGGAGTTGGGTGAAACTACAATCACCTCATGTTGACCGCGTTTCAGATGTTTGCGTAGAAACAACGCCGCCGTATGGCCGGATATGCCGGCTCCCAGTACCACCACTTTTGCCATGACCGCAGTATACATGATCAAAAAATCAGAGCAAGTCAAATAGCCCCGGGGGTATATGATTTCTTTGTGATTTTTATCAGGTGCGGCGCAACATAAGCGCATGCGAGACGCGCCGATTCCAGCATGCGGGCCGAGCACGCGCCGCCTGCCTCCCGGCGGTTCAATCAAAACGATTGTCAGGTGCGGAAATTTTTTACCAGGTAAACGGCATTACCAACCTGATTGAAAGTGACGCTATCGAACTCACTGACCGCATAGATCAGTCCGCGTCCGTGCATCAGCACCTGTTCATTCAGATCGTGGGGCCGGCGACTCATCATTTCCTGATGATCGAATCCGGCGCCCTGATCACGCACCAGGAACCGGGCTCGCCGGGAGTCGATGGCATAGCGAATGTACACCCGCCGATCGCGATAGCGCGGGTCCGCCTGCCGATCACGCAATAAATCAAAATAATGACCCTCGTTCTGGGCGGCGGATTTTTCATCGAATGTAATGGCCAGGTTACCATGCTCAATGGCGTTAATTATGATTTCGCGTAAAGCCAGTCTCAATGACATGGCATCGTCGTACTCCATGTAACGAGTCAGGCCCAGACCGATTTGATGCGCCAGAGTTTCCGCCAGGCTCAGGTAATTCATCAACTCATATGATTGCGCTTCGGAGATTTTCATCCGATTCATTTCATCTTCCGTGCGACCGCGGGCTCTTCCGGAAATTACCGGACCCGTTTCGGTTTGCATGAATTCCATTTCGACATCCAGTTCACGCGGTTCATGCAAATTGGTGCGAAATAAATTATGAAAGCTAACGCGATTCTTCTCGGTCAGGACCTCCTCGATCTTTTGCCCCATCAGATACACATTGAATTGATCCAGACTGCGCATTTGCGGTTCCGAATACAGAATATCATTGATGTGACGTCCCATAACGGCCTTGACCGACAGTCCGAGATAATCGCGAACGGCTCGATTGATCATGGTAATACGTCCGTTGCGATCCAGAGAAAAAACCATGTCGGTACTTTTATCAATCAGTTCACGATACCTTCGTTCCGATTCCTCCAGCCTGGCATATGTACTCTCCAGTTGGTTATGCGTACGCGAAAAACGCAACGATACCGCCACAGCCATGCTGATGATAAAAGCCAGCAGGCCTTCATCGTGCACTCGCGCCGTGGACAGAAATTGCAGGAATGAAAGCACATCGTTGGTAGTGGCCACGGCGTACAGACTGAATCCGATCAATACAATGCGGGCGCCTTCCATGTTGCGCCGCATGGCATTTACGGTCAGATAAAAACAGTACAGGAAAGTGATCAGAATCAGTCCTAAGATAGCCGGGACCCCGTAAAAAGAATAATACTTAAACACGGGCGCATAGACCAATGACGCCGTAAACCACAGCAGACATCCGCCCGAAAGGACAATCAATGCGCGCATCAAACGATTGTATGGAACGGAAAAATACTCATGAAAAAACAAAAGCAACCAGCCGCTGACGGTTGTTATGCCATAGTGCAGAACCAACAGATGCACCAGCATTTCGTCGGTGAGAAAAAACATGATCCCGCTCAATCCGACGGTGATGCAGGTTGCCGAAAACGCCAGCAGCGAAAACAACAGGTACTGTCTCTCTTTTCTGCGCCCCAGAAATGAAATTACATGAGTAAGGGCTACGACAAAAATCACGCCGCATAGAAACACGGTCCATACTTCGCTACGACGGTGCTTTTCAATGACCGTATGGGCGCTGCCCAGATAAATATCGGGACCGATAAAACCGCCGATGTACTCATAACTGCGAACCCGGAGGGCCAGCGTATTGCGCTGCCCCGCTTCCCAGCGCAGCAAATAAGCCGGAATATGATAGGCCCGCGGTTGAGCATTTCCGCTGATGAATTGGCCGTCGCGACCGATACGTCCGGCTTCGCCGATCAATCGCCCGTTGACATAACATTGATGCGCCCACACCAGATACGGGAGCGCAATGGCCAGGTCCTTGTTATGCAGAGCCTCGCCGATTGTGAAATCGATGCGATACCAGGCGGTCCCATCGTAGTCCACACCGTGCTGATGCCATTGAGACGGTACCTGCATGCTGCGAAACGGCAATTGATCCAGGGGCGCGGTAGCGGCGCGCGG
>JAGRMX010000296.1 GCA_020441025.1 Leptospiraceae bacterium | reverse complement strand
GTTGCGTAAAGAACTGGGCCAGACCGCCAATTCTCCGCGCTGGGCCACGGCGCTGAAATTCGAGCCCGAAATCCGGGAAACAACCGTTAAAAAAATTGAAGTATTTGTAGGGCGCACCGGTCGAGTCACGCCCCGGGCCGAACTGGAGCCGGTGAAACTGGCCGGTACCACCGTTACTTACGCCACACTGCATAACGCGGATTTTATTGAAAAGCTGGGCGTGCGCGTGGGGTCGCGGGTAAAAGTAAGTAAGCGCGGCGAAATCATTCCGGCCGTGGAGGAGGTCGTGGACCCCGGCAGGGGGCGGCCATTTAAATTTCCGACGGCCTGTCCTTCCTGCGATTCACCCTTGAAGCGGGCCGATGACGCAGTCGATTGGATGTGCCTGAATTCGTTGTGCCCGGAAAAAATGCAGAATGCCATCAGCTTTTTCGCCGGTCGCAAGCAGATGGATATTAACGGCATGGGTGAAAAGGTATGTCGAATTCTGTATGAACACGGATATGTAAAAGACATTGCCGATATTTATGAGTTGCATAAACACAAAAGCGATCTGGAAAACATGGAAGGCTTCGGCCAGAAATCCGTGCAAATACTACTGGCTGGCATTGAGGAGTCTAAAAAACGTCCGTTTCGATTCGTGCTGCCATCCCTGGGCTTGCGAGAAGTCGGTCATAGCGTAACCGAGATCTTAATTCAGTCCGGCTATGATAATATGGACGCCCTGCTCAAGCTGGCCCGGTCAAAGAACGCCACGGAACAACTCACCGCAATGGACGGGATCGGTCCGCGCACTGCCGAAGCATTCGTAGAACAGTTGCGGAATCCCGCGGTTTTAAAAATAATCGAGCGATTGCGGCGGGCCGGTCTGCAAATGGCCGCCGAAAAAAAGCCTGGTCATGATGCCGCCCCGGCGGATCAGATCTTCGCCGGACAAACCTGGTGCGTGACCGGTAGTTTTGAATCGTTCAAGCCCCGCGACCTGGCCATGGATGAGATCAAGGCCCGCGGGGGAAAGACGGTCGGCAGCGTGAGTTCCCGCACCACGCATTTATTGGCCGGGGAATCCGCAGGCAGTAAGCTTGATAAGGCCCGTGAGCTGGGAGTTCAGGTCGTATCCGAGGTTGAATTCAAGCGACTGCTCAACACCGGAAACTGATTCTTAAATCTGAATTGTCACAATCGCAGGCCAATTTTTCGGTTTGAAATCCATACAATCGACTTCCTTAAAATATGCCATGTTGCCCGGTTTGAGGGCATTTTGCACGGATTGAAGCTGGGTTTTTTTCAATCAACAGCGATTGCAGGTTCGAATTTGTTGTCATTGAGGCTTTTTCGTGCATTACTGTATATTCAGGCGATGGAACGATAATTGCACTTATTTGAGACGGGGCGTCATTCGTTTCGGTTATTTACACCTGTACACTTGCCAGGCAAGCGCGCAAAGAACGTATGCAACTACGGGAAATGGGAGTCTTAATCAGATGATATCCAAAGCACTGGATTATGCCATGCGCAGCATGGTTTACATGACTGCTCAGGGAGACAATACCTACTTCGGAGTGAAGGAACTGGCCGAGAAGATCCAGGTGTCTTCCACGTATCTGGGTAAGGTGTTGCAGAGTCTGGTAAAATCGGGCTATTTGAAATCCACCACCGGCCCCGGAGGGGGCTTTGCACTCGCTCGCGATCCGGAAACCATCAAGTTGATTGAGTTGATTGAATGTGTGGACGGGTCTCGCTTACGAGAAAAATGCATTCTGGGGTTAACCGAGTGCAGCGAAGCAAATCCCTGTCCAATCCATGAAACCTGGAAGAGTTGCCGCAGTCAACTTACCGACGATCTGAGCGAAACCTCGCTGGCACAGGTGATCGGCAAAAGCTGGCCTCAATATCGATAGGGCCGTCGGATTCCAATTCTCATCCTTTCTTAATATATCTGAACTTTTATTCCCGGTGATCGGTCCAACACGGGCAGTGGGACCTTCCCTGCGTCGTACGCAAGAGCCTCCGGGCCGATTCGGATTCAATGCTTATCTGTCAGGCAAACGGATGATTGCTTCGTGCGGCCAAAAATGAACGGAGAAATCATCATGAACAATCAGTCAGGACGGTGGCTGCACAACCTGGTGCTGTCGCTGATAGTAGTTTTCAGCTTTGCGTGTTCGCCTTATGCCACCCGGGAAGAGGGCGGCGAGTCCAATCGACCGGTGGACCGTACCGAACCCGGTGAACCATCACCGCGCATTGCGCAGGAAGAGCAGGCGCGCACCGAAGGCGATTACAGCCCCGATATAGCGCGGGATACGGATCGTCGTCGCAATCAGAACCTGGTAACCGGTGTTGCTGACGCTCAGTCTACCGGAGGTGTTGCGGGGGCGGACGATGAGATTATACACAACACCGAAGCGTACGATCATGTACCCGAGAATCAATTCTTTGAAGTTGCGCAACAACCGCTTTCTACTTTTTCGGCCGATGTGGATACCGCCTCGTATTCCATCGTGCGACGCTTTCTGAATAACGGCAGTCTACCTCCGGCGGGCGCAGTGCGCATCGAAGAGATGATAAACTATTTTAACTATTCGTACTCTCCGCCGGCCGACGGCAAACCCTTTGCGGTGCATACCGAACTGGCCGAGTGTCCCTGGAATCCGGAGCACAAGTTTTTACATGTAGGCATTCAAGGGCGCGTGATTGACGCCGAACAGATGCCGCCGCGCAATCTGGTTTTTCTGCTGGATGTTTCCGGTAGCATGAATTCGTCCAATAAGCTGCCGCTGTTGAAGCGCGGTATGCGTATGCTGGTGGAACAGCTTAACGCGAACGATCGCGTCGCTATTGTGGTGTATGCGGGCGCGTCCGGTCTGGTACTGCCGCCCACGGCCGGCAATGATCAGCAACGCATTTTAGAAGCGATGGATAAGTTGCAGGCCGGCGGCTCTACAAACGGCGGTGCCGGTATCGAACTGGCCTATCGTACCGCCAGAGAGAATTTTCATCCCCAGGGAATCAATCGTGTGATTCTGGCTACCGATGGAGATTTTAACGTGGGCACTACCAATCAAAGCGATCTGGTGGAAATGATTGAGCGCGAACGGGAGAGCGGCGTTTTTCTGACCGTGCTGGGTTTCGGCAGCGGTAACTTAAAAGACTCGACCATGGAGAAGCTGGCGGACCAGGGCAATGGCAACTATGCCTACATTGATAACGTATCCGAAGCCCGCAAAGTGTTGGTGACCGAAGCCGGGTCCACACTGGTGGCTATCGCTAAAGACGTTAAGTTGCAGATTGAATTCAATCCCAATCGCGTGAGCGGTTATCGTTTAATCGGCTACGAGAATCGCGTTATGCGAAATGAAGATTTCAACGATGACACCAAAGACGCCGGTGAAATCGGCGCGGGCCACAGTGTGACCGCTTTATACGAAATCGTTCCGGTCGGCGCGAAAGTTAACAGCGGCGACGTGGATGCTTTGCGCTATCAGCAGGAACGTGAAACCACCGATGCGGCCGCCGGCAATGAAGTGGCATTGGTAAAAATTCGCTATAAGCATCCCGATGGAGATACCAGTCAGTTGTTGAGCTATCCGGTGCTGGACTCGCAAACCGACATCACGCAGGCTTCCGATAACTTCCGTTTTTCCGCCGCGGTGGCAGCGTATGGTATGTTGCTGCGCGACTCGGAACACAGCGGAACGGCCACGTTTGAAATGGTGAAAGATCTGGCGCGCGGCGCTCTGGAAAACGATCCGGGTGGATATCGCGCCGAATTTCTGCGGCTGACATCCATGGCGGCCGATTTAAAATCCGAATAAGAGCTCATATTTCGATATTGAGTTTTGGTTCTCTTTTCGGTCTTGCATGCCCATTGCGGGTCTGGTCTCGCAATGGGCGTATTATTCTTAGCGAATACAATTTATTGCGACGGATTGGCGCATCTTCTCTGTTTGGTGCGCATCCGTGTATGTACGCGACAATCAACGTGAACTCACGTCCCGCTTCCTCCGCGCCTGAGGGTCAGGTAGCGATAATCGCGCTCGAATCCGGCCGCCAGTAAGTCCGCTTCATATTCGCTTTGTAGTGCGGGCACGTCATTAATGCTTTCCACCTGTATGCGTTGCGGCGGAGCGAAATCCCGTTCTAACAACCGGTGAAATAAACGCAGATAAATGGATATGTTTTTATGTCCGGGCTCAATCCCGTCTGAAAAAACCAGCCGACGCCCATGTCGATGGGACACCAGAACAATTTGTGAACCATGATACACAACATGATTCGTAGCGATACGACGGGGCACCGGTCCGGAAAAACGCAGGCCGGGCAGGCCGCCTGGAAATATGGGATCGCACGCGTTCATCCAGTAAATTGAATCCGCTTTCAAGCCGCCGCGTAGAATGCGAAAGGCGCGGGCCGAAATGTACTGTAGGCCGGGAATATCTTCAAAATAATAACCGCCGAATACCTCGCCTGAAAATTCCATCAAACGCAGGCTGCGGAATAATTGCTTCCAGCGCATGTGCGGTAGTTCCCGCATGAGCAGCTCTCGGAATAAAATCCCATAGCGGTCCAGCAATACCCGCAAACGATCCCGATTCAAATCCTCCTGATCCAGGGCGTCGCTTGATACGTCTTCCAGAGTTGTCGGTTCCAGGCGCCGCCACAGGCCCGGATGGGCACCGGTGCGTGAACTCAATCGTCCACGCAGTGAGGACCGCGAGCCTTCATTGAATTGCTTCCGAAAGCGATTGCGGATGCCCTGGCGCAGGGCGGCCATTCCGTCGGCTACGATCAAAC
>JAGRMX010000295.1 GCA_020441025.1 Leptospiraceae bacterium | reverse complement strand
CTCCCAATCCGTGATCTTGCGCGGTCTGCGCCGCTCGCGTGTATTGTTCGGTCACAGCGACCCGGTCGGGTTGGGCAAACGCGGCGGCGTACGGTTCGGTATACAGTTCAATCCGATCGCACTGTAAGTCGGCCGCCGCCGCTATCTTCTCGGGATCGGGGTCCATAAACAAACTTACCCGACAGCCCAATTCTTTTAATTCTTGAATGATCGGCCGCAATCGATCGGCGGATTTGGCCGGATCCCAGCCCTGACAGGAAGTGAATACACCGGGATCATCCGGTACCAACGTGCATTGAGTGGGACGCGTGGCGCGCACCAGACGCATATAGCCGGCTTCATCCGTGCCTTCGAATGGATTGCCTTCAATATTAAATTCTACGCCGGGATGATCTTTCAGGAAGTCGGCAATGTCATAAACATCGTGTGGTCGAATGTGACGTCGATCGGGCCGGGGATGTACGGTAATGCCTCCCGCGCCGGCATTAACGCTCACCGCGACGGCCTGCATGACATCGGGTATATTCAGATGTCGGGTATTGCGTAGATGCGCTACTTTGTTTAGATTCACGCTGAGCAGAGTCATGCGATGGGCAGGATTGCATGCATGGCCTGCCGGTCAATCAATCCCGTCGTTATACGCATCGGGTCGAATAATCCAGGGTTTATTGGCCATCAAAAGCGGAATTGCGTTCGTGTTCTACCGGCGGATAGATGGGCGTATAAATAGAAGCGCCGCCATCTACTTTCAATGTTTCGCCGGTAATAAACGCGGCGGCCGGTGTGAGTAGATACAATATGGCCGCAGCAACTTCGGCTTCGCTGCCCAGACGATTGGCCTGGTTGTAGCGACCCATGGACAGTACGAAGTCGCGGAAACGTGGTTCATACGTGTCTATTCCGCTGGATTGAATGATGCCGGGCGCCACCGAGTTCACGCGCACACCGGCTCGACCCCATTCATTGGCCAGACTGCGGGTTAAGTTTTCCACGCCGGCTCGGGCGGCGCCGGTATGCGCCATCATGGGAAAACCGTGGCTGATATCGGCGATGACATTTACAATCGCGCCGCCGTGGGTTTCCATGCTCTGTCGAAACACTTCGCGGGACATCAGGAAAGTACCGGTCAGGTTGGTTTCAATGACCGCCTGCCAGCCCTTAAGGGTGATTTCTTCGGCTTTAGAGGGAAACTGGCCGCCGGCATTATTCACCAGACAATCGATTCGACCGCATTGTGAAACGACCCGGGCGCATAGATTGCGCACTTCATCTTCATTGCGAATATTGCACGTATGAGCGATCAATCTAGTATGCGCGTCCGGGTTTTCGGTCAGCATGAAATCGCGGGCGGCCTGTAACTTTTCCGCCTTGCGTCCGGCTATCACCACCGTTCCATGTAGCATCAGCAACTCTCGAGCCGTGCGCAATCCAATGCCCGATCCGCCACCGGTTACGATGATCACCCGATCTTGAAATATATCACTGCGAAATATGGTCTGCATGGGAGAAGCCCATTGTATGGATAGCGCGCGTAAATCGGTTTTCTTTTTTTTGCGATAATCCATTCGGTTTCCGGCGTTCATATTGTGGCGGCTCTTTGCGACCTGATTATGACATCACCCCGGTGAGCAATATAGGTCGGTCCGGAATTCGATTGACGCGTTCCTGCCGCACGAGCATTTGAACGCATCATTTCAGGGAGCTCTCATGTCCGCTTATCCAAATCTGCTCAAACCACTTGATCTGGGATTCACCACTCTGCGCAATCGCGTGCTGATGGGATCCATGCATACCGGCCTGGAAGATGTCGAAGGAGGTTATGAACGCATGGCCGCTTTCTACGGCGAGCGAGCCCGGGGGGAAGTGGGGTTGATTGTAACCGGAGGCATTGCGCCCAATGAAGCCGGCAAGGTCAGCCGGGACGGCAGTATCCTGACCACATCCGCGGAAGCAAAGCAACATGAAGTAGTTACACGCGCCGTGCATGATGCGGGCGGGAAAATCTGCATGCAGATTCTGCACACCGGACGCTACGGTTACCATAAACAGGCCGTGGGTGCTTCCGAATTGCGCGCGCCGATCAACGTCGTGCGACCGCATAAACTTACACATGAAGAAGTTTTGCAGACCATCGACGATTTTGCGCGCTGCGCAGCACTGGCGCGGGAAGGCGGGTACGACGGCGTTGAGGTGATGGGCTCGGAAGGTTATTTAATCAACCAGTTTATCGCGAAGCGCACCAATAATCGGGAAGACGATTGGGGTGGCAGCTATGAAAATCGTATTCGGTTTCCGCTGGAAATTATTAAAGCGATTCGCAAGCGCGTCGGTGACGATTTTATAATCGTCTATCGGCTTTCCATGCTGGATCTGGTGGAAGATGGCAGCACTCACGAAGAAGTGGTCGCCCTCGGGCAACAGGTAGCCGCGGCAGGCGCCAGTATCATCAACACCGGCATCGGTTGGCATGAGGCCCGCATACCGACCATCGCCCAAATTGTACCCCGGGGCGCTTTTACCTGGGTAACCCGCAAGCTGAAAGAAAAATTGAACGGCGTTCCGTTGTGCACATCCAATCGAATTAATACGCCGGAAGTGGCCGAAGAGATACTGGCTCGCGGTGATGCGGACATGGTATCCATGGCGCGTCCCTTTCTGGCCGATCCCGAGTTCGTATTGAAAGCGCGTGAAAGCCGGGCGGACGAAATCAACACGTGCATAGCCTGCAACCAGGCCTGCCTGGATCATGTATTTCAGGGAAAAGTTTGCAGTTGTCTGGTAAATCCACGGGCCTGCTATGAAACGGAAATCGTCATCAAGCCGGTGGCGTCGGATGCCCAAAAGCGGATTGCGGTCGTCGGAGCCGGTCCGGCCGGCATGGCCTTCGCGGTGAATGCCGCCCGTCGCGGTCATGCTGTGACTCTTTACGAAGCGGACGACAGAATCGGCGGTCAATTGAACATCGCCCGCAATATTCCGGGCAAATATGAATTTAACGAAACCATCCGCTATTTTAAAAAGCAAATTGAACTAACCGGTGTCGAGTTAAAGTTAAACCACCGGGTCAGCGCCGCCGATTTGATTGCCGCTAAATTCGACGAGATTGTATTGTGTACCGGAGTGCATCCGCGTATTCCCGAGATTCCGGGCCTGAAAGACAATCCGAAAGTGCTTACTTACATCGACGTGTTGCTGCGCAAAAAACCGGTCGGCCAATCCGTGGCCATCATCGGTGCGGGCGGCATCGGTTTTGATACTGCGCTTTATCTGAGCGAGGTGGATGCTAAAGAAAGCGAAGACCCGGAAGTATTCGCGCATGCCTGGGGCATCGATACTTCCATTCAGAAACAGGGCGGTTTGTTACCGGATCATCATTTAAAGAAGACCGATCGAAAACTGCATATGCTGAAACGCAGTCCCGGTAAATTCGGCGGCGGCCTGGGAAAAACCACCGGCTGGATTCATCGCACGACGCTCGAGCAGCGCGGCATCGAACAAACTCCCGGTGTCACGTACGAACGCATTGATGACGAAGGTCTGCACATTAAAGTTAAGGATGAAAGCAAAGTCATTCCGGTGGATAGCATCATTCTGTGCGCCGGACAGGATTCCAATCGCGATTTGCTGGCGGAGCTACAGGCAGCCGGTCAGAGCGTGCACTTACTGGGTGGGGCCGATGAGGCTGCCGAACTGGATGCGTTTCGAGCCATCAATCAGGGCACGCGATTGGCGGCGCAGATTTGATGAATAGCTGACATTCACCTGACATCATTATTTCGCATATTAAGTTTCATGCGATTTAGAATCTTTAGCAAGTTTTAATCCAGCACCGTGCGATTTATCGCGACGGTATCAACCGGTGTGGGCGTACAGTCGTACAAAGAAATCCAGCAACGCTTCCGGCAATTGACCGGGATGAGCCAACACGCGAAATCGGCTGCGACCGATCATATGCGGTAGATGGTGTCTCGCTCGCGGATCAACCGCGAGACAGTACAGGCGCACCTGTTCGCGTTCCGCTTCTCGAATGGCCTGACGCACGTCCGCCAGGCCATAACCGCCTTCATAACGATCGTAATCATTGGGTTTACCGTCGCTCAATAAGATTATCCAGCGTTGGCGTTCCGGTCTGCGGCGTAGTAAACTGTGCGCATGCCGTATGGCCGTGCCCATGCGCGTATAGCCCCGCGGCTCCACGCCGCTCAGAAGGGCGGCGCCGCGGTTCCAGGGTAGCTCGAAGCTTTTAATGTTATGATAGTAGCAATGATTGCGTGTGCGCGAGGCAAAGCCGTCGATCTGAAAATGAACGCCCGCTTCATTCAACAGTTCGCCGAATAAAATCAGGGATTGCTTTTCAATGTCCAATATGCGCCGGTTATCGGCAAAGCCGTCGGTAGAGAGGCTGATATCCAGCAAGCAGAGCAGCGCCAGGTCGTGATGCTTTTTGTTGATTTGAATATACACCCGATCATTGACCGAGTGGCCGGCCATTAGATCGGCCTGGCGTTCCACCAGAGCGTCGATATCCGGGTCCACTCCATCCAGTTGGCGACCAATACGGACGGGTTTTTGAACCGATTTGTAAAAATGTTTGCGCAAGCGGCGCAATTCACCGCGATGCTTTTGCAGGGTTCGGTGATAGTAGTCCGGAATGGCGTTATGCTGCGCGCTGAGATATAACCGGCAGAAGTTACTTCGGTACGATCGACTGCGTTGATCCCATTCATCGTATGCTATAAACGCTCCCGGCAGATGTTCGTCGCGCGCTTCGGCAGAGGTGCCCAGACCGGGAATGTCGGCTTTAAAAACCGAATG
>JAGRMX010000294.1 GCA_020441025.1 Leptospiraceae bacterium | reverse complement strand
CCGACCCAGGCGGTCAAATCATCGATGTCTTTGCGGGAAAGCTTCGCGCCTCCCGGAACCGGTAGCACCTTTACCCGCCCACTGCCCTTCGCAATTTCTTTAAAAACTTTAAAATCGCTTTCGGCGGCAATGTCGGCCACATCCACCAGTTTCATATCATAGCGCAGGTCGGGAGCGTCCTTGCCGTACAGTTCCATGGCATCGCGGTACGACAGGCGCGATACCGGTAAGCTTACCTGAATGTTAAATGTAGATTCCAGCGCCCCGGCCCAGAGTCGTTCCATGGTGTGCATGACGATCTCTTCATTGACAAAGCTCATCTCCAGGTCCAACTGGGTGAACTCGGGCTGACGGTCCGCGCGAAAGTCCTCATCTCGAAAACATTTCACAATCTGAAAATAACGCTCCACGCCGCCCATCATCAGCAACTGCTTGAAAAGCTGAGGCGATTGAGGCAGCGCATAGAAAGCACCCGGACTCTGGCGAGCCGGCACCAGAAAATCCCGCGCTCCTTCCGGAGTGGATTTATTCAGAACCGGCGTTTCGACTTCAATAAAGCCCTGTGCTTCCAGCCCGCTGCGCAGGGCCTGATTCAAACGCGACCTTGATTGAAGAGCATAGAACATATGCATGCGACGCATATCCAGATAGCGATACTTAAGGCGCGTGTCCTCATGCACTTCCACATGTTCTTCCAGCGTGATGGGCGGGGTTTCGGCCTTACTTAAAATTTCAAAACGCTGTACCAGAATTTCGATGTCGCCCGTTTTGAGTTTGGGATTGATATTTTCCGGAGTGCGACTGCGCAGCTTACCTTCTACGGCGATTACAAACTCGTGGCGGATACGCTCGGCCTCTCCGAACCGATCGCCCAGAACTGACAGATCGAAAACCGCCTGGATCAATCCGCTGCGATCGCGCAAATCTACAAACACGCAACCACCCTGATCACGGTACCGAAAGGCCCAGCCGGTTACGGCCACCTGTTGTCCGGCTTCCGCTACGGTAAAATCGGTGCATGGGCGACGGCGGGCGTATACTTCATCCAGCCAATTGGCGCCTGCGGGCAAAGGCAAATGAGTCCGATCGTTAGCCGGGCCGCCTTTTTTAGCGGACTTTGCGCCGGCTTTTTTAGCTACAGACTGCTTCGATTTTGCCCGGGACCCGGATGCCTGCTTACTGCCCTGGGCGGCGGCGGTCTTTTTTTTCCGGCTGGTTTTTTTCATAAGAGTAGGACTTTAATTTTACGAGTATTTTGACCAGATTCACAATGCGCACCGACCGGGCGAGTCATTTTGAAGGCGGGCACTCGCGATTATAATTCAAGCCGCGCGCACGCTGACATCCGCCCCGGCTTTTTGCGGATAGCCGGAAAGGATTCTTGCCCGATAATGGTGTTCCGTGGAATATGGTGCCGCATGCGTATTTCAATTCTCGAGCCCGTAAATTTCATGTTTCGTAGCGTCACACGCATTCTATTGATTTTCAGTCTGCTGCCGTTAGCACAGTGCTCGGAAACGCCGGAAGAAAAACTACAAAGACTCGCGGGCTGGATCGATGAAGGCCGCCAGGCGGAAGTGCTGGAAGAGATCAACGAACTGCTTACCCGCACCAACAATGAGCTATCTATTCCCCTCGATAAAAAACGCATTCATCGCAGCATTCGGCGCAGCGCCGACGGCAGCCGCATCACCTGGTTGCAGGAAGAAGAAATTTATATTCGCGGCGATGACGAAAATATAGATTCCATCGATCTGGACGAAACACCCATCGATTACACGCTGTCCTTCAGCGGTCACTATGCGGTAGCCCTGCTGCGAACCGAAAGTGCCTGTCGTCCGGTAGCCCTGGACCTGGTTGAAGTGGAAGAGCTGGAACCGGAATTAAAGGAAGTCAGCTGCAATTATCTGCCCGCCATCTCGGACGACGGACAATATGTGTACGTAATAGAAGACGGCGGCATTACACCGTTGTCCACCGAACTGGCCGCCGCCGACGATCCCGAACCGCCGCTGCGCATTAAGTCCGATAGTTTTTCGCCCAAGTACAAGAAAGTTACCAATCGATTTTTTTTACATCAAATCGGCACGCGCGGACTTTTAATTTTCCACGGCATCGGCGGTTACTATAATCTGTACACGTACGATGGTCAGGGTTCGCAGATTAAAAAATCCGAAACCGATTTTGCCAGTCCGGGGTTGGTGTTGGTTTTTGAAGGCGACACGGTATCCGGCCCCGAGACTCCGGATGGTCCGCAGCCCATCGACAATCCGGAGCCGGACAATCGCTTTGGCATGCAGACGGTGCGGTCTTTCGCGTATTCCGGTGGAGCGGGTCGTTGGAATTTGCACGGACTGGAATTCGGAGATTCAGGATTAAAGATTCATACCGGTTTCGTGGCCAACATTGTAAATCACATGGTTTTCGTGCGCGATCGTCGTGAATTCATGATCCTCGAAGACGATCATCTATGGTACTGGAATCCGTTGAATGATCGACGTTCCATGCTGCCCTTGCTGGCCCGGGATTTCGAACTGTATCGCGGCGGTCTGGTGTATGTGGATTTATTGAATCGCCTGTACATTCGCAAGGCGCCTTTCTCGGATCTGGAAATTGAAATGGTCAAACTGCGGGAACGCGCTCGCCAGAAACAGGCCGAAGCGCGTCCGGATTCCGCGAACGATTCAGAGGGCGAAGCAGATTCGGAAACCGGCGACGAATCGGAATAAAAAAACGATGACGATTTCGGTTCGGCTGAATAGATTGATGACATTAAAATGAGCAACAATTCCGATTTCATAGAACACTCAGCATATCAAATACATCCCCTGGACGCGGATCGTTTGACCGACATCGGCGAGCAAGTACGCGGAATGCTGGTCAACATCGGCGAAGATCCCGAGCGCGAAGGCTTGTTGAAAACGCCCGAACGCGTGGCCCG
The DNA here is from genome assembly GCA_020441025.1 of Leptospiraceae bacterium. Taxonomy (GTDB): domain Bacteria; phylum Spirochaetota; class Leptospiria; order Leptospirales; family Leptonemataceae; genus JAGRMX01. The sequence continues at coordinate 1,877 of JAGRMX010000294.1, read as the reverse complement.
GGCCTACGATTTTCTGACCTCCGGCTATCGAATGGATTTGAACACGCTGGTTAATGACGCGGTTTTTTCGGAAGGCGGCGACGGCATGATCATTGCCCGCGACATTGAGGTGTACAGTCTGTGTGAACATCACATGCTGCCCTTTTATGGTCGCGCGCATATCGGTTATATCCCCAATAAGAAAATCATCGGTCTCTCCAAGCTGGCCCGTATTACCGATATGTTCGCCCGCCGTTTACAGGTGCAGGAACGGCTGACGGTCCAGATCTGCGAAGCATTGAACGAAGTACTGGAGCCCCGTGGTGTGGGTGTGGTCATTAAGTGCAAACATATGTGCATGATGATGCGCGGCGTGGAAAAGCAGAACTCGGAAGTATTCACCAGCAGCATGCACGGTTCATTCCGGGAAAATGAAAGCACCCGCATAGAGTTTCTGGACCTGATTCGCGCCCCGCATTCCTGAAATCCGATTCCACGCAGTTGCTATACGCTACGTTGAGTGCTTATCCGGAACCGGCCCGACATATATAGTTCGCACCGGAATATGCCATTTTATGTCGTGTTACCGATCGATTTTCGCGCCACATCCTGAATTCGGCCCCCCGCCCCGTCCGATACAATAGATACCGGAGATCGGATTTTTGCTGACAGCCGGGAATCGAGCTGCGTCAAATAAGCGCAACAACGCGGTTTGTCCATACGCGGAATCTGGAATCGCGTTAAGCAGGAGTAATGAATGCATTTAATACGTAACCGGGCCGTCAGGAAGAGGGCGCTGCCATTACTGGCAACGGGACTGGCGTTGCTGCTGGCCTGCTCGGAATCGGACGAGTACGGCGAGGCCCTGCTGATCGGACCGGCGGCCGAATCGCTGGGCGGAGTTTACCAGTTCAATGCGCCTATTGATAACGGCCTGACCACCGAATGCGGGTCCGCTACCGTGGCCTCGGGAACCAGCAGTGACTCGTCCAGTGCCGAATCCAGTTCCAGCAGTTCCTCTACCAGTTCGGATTCTTCCAGTACGGAAACCCAGTTCGATATCAACAGTTACATCCAGTTTGAAGACGGCCAGGTTTTATTCATGAAGTACACGTACGATTCCGAAGAAGAATCGTTCCGGATGACGCCCACCACCAGCAATGTCAGCACCTGCCCGACCACCGATTTTATCAATTGCAACGGTACGGACGGAGTCAATCCGACCTGCGATACGGTGGACAATGTTACCTGTGGCGGCAGCAGTACGTTTATATTCACCAGTACGGCGCCCGAGCTATCGTTTCAGGCTACGTCCGGCAGCGTAAGCTGGGAAGATGGTTTCTCGTTAAACACGGACAAAAACGGTGTTGCTATGACGGAACTGGAATTTGAAATGGTCGATGATACCGGTTCGATATTCACCGGCACCTTATTCTGTGTAACCGACTGAGCAATGACCCGACCGATCGTCTCCGTTATTATTCCTTCGTACAACGAAGTGGAAAATGTCCCCATTCTAATTGAACGATTGGTAAAACTCCTGTCCGATGTGCCCCATGAGATTATCGTGGTGGATGACAACAGTCCCGACGGCACCTGGGAAGTTGCCGAAAAGATGGCCGAAAGAACGCCCGGGTTACGTGTAATTCGACGTTTAAACGAACGCGGATTATCTTCGGCGGTCGTAACCGGCATGAGCGCCGCCGCCGGAGAAACTCTTGCGGTGATGGATGCCGACCTGCAGCACGATGAGAACGTTCTGCCCGAAATGGTCCGCACGCTGATGGATGACGGCTATGACATTGCCATCGGATCACGCGGAGTAACCGGCGGCAGTTATGGTGAGTTCAGCAAGCGCCGCAGATTCATCAGTTGGGTAGCGGCAACCATGGCACGCA
>JAGRMX010000293.1 GCA_020441025.1 Leptospiraceae bacterium | reverse complement strand
AGAAAGATTATATATTTTTTAAATAGAGCCAAAACATATGAGCGTATCAAAGAAAAAACAAAAGACGGCCCCTCCAAAGAAGGTCCAGGAACCGCTTGTATTTGAAAAAAGCCTCGCAGATTGTACATCACCTTTGCTGCGGGCCGGTCTGGCCGGCCTGTACATGAGTTTGAGTAAGATTCATTCTAAAAAGCCGGCTAATCTGAATTGGACCCTTACGGACGATGCTGTGCGCATAGAAGCGATGGACGGGTCATTAAAGAGTTTTATATGGATTGTAGAGCAGGCTTACCAGTGCAAGGAAGGCGTGTTATACTGTCCGGCCATACATGATTCAACGGCATTAGATGCAAGACGTGCGCATTTTCATGCCGGCATGATTGGCACGTTTTTACAGCACAATCTTGTGCAGCCCAGAAAAAAAGGGCCACCCAGAGTAACACAGCTGGATGATCATGAATATCAATTCAATCTGCTATATATCAATCAAAAGGACATTAAATACCGACGTGACGCCGCGGAAAAGCTATTTGTGCAAAAAAGGGGGCATCCTTTTGCTTTCGCGAACGAAATCCATCTAAAGGGCTATGTGCTTCCAGGAGCTCCTCCTCGCTTTAAGCATGAAGTAAGCTGGGTTGGAACTGTTGCCGAAGGATTGCTGATGTTGTTCGCTCCGCTGGCATGCAGCTTTACGGAAGTGGAGCCCCAGCGGGGAACCTGGTGCGTAATCGTGCCGCGTATTCTGAATCTCAAACAGTTCATGCGATTGCATGTCATGCAAACATTATCAAGCAAGAACATCATGGCGGCCAGCCCGGCGGATGCGGCTTTACTGTATATGGTGGAATCGGAGCTATCCCGGGCACACATGGAGTATTGTGAGGTGTATATTATCGGGCGGGTTGCCTGGAATAAAAACCAACAGGTGCGTAAAGGCGTACTGCGCGTGCAGGTAGATGATAGACGTTTTCAATTGTACCGTAAAATGCGGCATACTTATTTTCGTAATCGTATGCGCGCTAAGAAAAACGATCCTACTTATTGGGTAGCTACACCGCTGGCGGCGGCACGCGTCGCCGAAAATTTAGTTCAGAATCAACGTTGGTACAGGCATTTCGCGGTGCCGACCGGATGGCATCATGATGCACTGGAGCGGCAACGCAAAGCTCATCATGGCGGCTCCATTCAGAAAATATGGTTTCAGAGTATAAGCAAATTTGAGCGTAAGGAGTTAATCGAGTTTATGAACAGTGGAGACGACATCTGGGAAAAACAGGAAGAAAAGTGGTTTGTAGAGGGATTCCATCAGGCTCTCTCTTATCATTATGCCAAAGAAGCGGAGTACGCGGGTCGCCGGGGAGGAGCGCGCAAGATTGGGGAACGATTTGAAGATCTTAACGATAAGATATACCGGGATATAACCCACGCCAAAACAGCCGAACAGTTGAGAAAGGTGATCAGCGAGTTCTGGGCCCGGGCAGGACGACCGGTGGCCGTGCGGGAGCATATGGCTGAATTGTGGAAATTTCTGAACGCTGACTGGCAACATGCGCGTGACCTGGCGCTGGTTTCGCTGGCCAGTTTTAAAAGCGCCAGCTCCGCATTTGTGGCGGCCATCAAAGAAATTCTCGAATCAGATACGGCGCAAAACTTTGTGAACGAAGTCAGTAAGGCGAAAGATCAGCAGAGCGCCGAGAATGCTTTCAAAGTTCTTTGGCATGAACTTGATGAGGATAAAGACACACATAAAGAAGATATTCTAAGTTTTATAAAGAAAGACTGGAAAAAAGCACTGGAAAGAGCTCGCAAAATTATTGAGCAGCACGCGCAGGACAATGCGTCCGCCGCGGCGAGTTGAAGATTTATTTTGAAACACAGCGAATGACGGAGAAAAAAATCTGTTCGGTTAAAAGATCGATGAAAGAAATCGATCCGTAATCGGTTTAGACAAGGAGAATCTGAGTATGAGTTTGCATGTATTTGGTACAATTTTGACTCCTTATGGAGTGGCCGCGAACAATCGCGGTGAAAACGAAGGCAATGTTTCCACTCTTCAAAAAGTTTTGTGGGACGGCTCCATGCATACCACGGTTTCGGGTGAGGCGATTCGTTACGCGTTACGCGAAACCTGGATGCAGGATCACGCAAAGCTATTGAATCGGCGGGTACAATCGGATGGATTCGATTGGCAAGACGATGCATTTAAAAAGCCGGCGAATTTTCTGGACGATACCGTTCTGGGATTCATGGATCCGAAGAAGGATACGAATAAAAGAAGAGCGGCGCTTGAGATTACACGGGCCGTGTCCACACGTCCGTGGGTTGGAGATGTTTCGTTTAATGTGGCTTCGGTGCAGGCTCAACGAATAAATAAGAACCCGGTACCATACGCAGTGGAAATGCACGCTACACGCTTCCAGTACAGCTTCGCGCTGTCCGGGGATGATGTTAAAAACGATTGGAAAGGGATTACACTACTGGGACTGGCAAACTTACGCCGGGTGGCGGGTAATCACGCCCGCTTTCTTTTTGATTTTGCGCCGGCTGCGATTGTGCTACGCATAACGCATGACCCGGCCCCCAGAATTCTGTACTGTTTTGATGAAAGCGAAGAAGGAATTCGAATGAACCAATTAGTACAGAAAGTGACTGCGGGCGATGTTGACGCCGGCGAATTGATAATAGGCGGCGAAGTAAGTTCTATTTCAGAAGTAGCGGAATTAAAAGATAAGGGTGCGACCGTATTCGACGGTATAAAGCCGGCAATCGCGGAGGCGATCAATCGTATTGGAAAATGAAATCTGAATGGCATTTGCAATGAATGAAGTAGTCTTACATTATCAGATACCGATTGCGGCCTTTCGTCCGTATGAATCGCGGGAGTTTCAGGATAGTCTGCCGGCACCGCCCCCATCGACTCTATTTGGTATGTTGATGTCTCTGTGCGGACTGCCTGTTGAGGAAAGGGAGCGGCTGGCCGGCATCCAAATAGCCAGCGCCATATGCCTGCCGGAGCCGGCGCGCGGCACGGTACTCCGAAGGATGCGGCGTGGAGGAACCACCGCAAAGCGCAACCCGGAATATCAGGAATTATTGATCGGCCTCAGGGGGCTGGTGGCCGTGCGTGACGCTTCCAATGATTTTCCGGAATTGATTCGCACCGCGTTGAAAGAGCCGGAAAAAGTTTCGCGCTTTGGCGGTCTGTCCCTGGGAGAGAGCGCGTTCTTGTTGGATTCATTGAATGTCGGTTGGCCAGGTGATGAGACCTTGCTGTGGTTGATCAATGATTCGACGGGAGATTTGAGTCTTACCACCTGGATAGACACGGCGCATCCGTCGGAAACCAGGAGGGTCAGATTCCGCTTTGAGGAAATGAGCGTTGATAGTGTTCCTGACGAAGCCTGGGTGAGTCTGAAGCCTGAAACGGGCTGATATGGTACTTGCTTCTACGATGAGTTGTGAAGCCCTCTTTTTGTATAGAACAGGAAGAAAGCGCCTGCCAGTGGGAGGATGCATATGTTGCATCGGGAAAATTCCGTACGTGTAATGGCCTTACATGCTCTGTTATACTGTGAGCGCCTGTATTACCTGGAAGAGGTCGAGAGTATTTATGTAGCCAATGACCGGGTGTATGCCGGTCGAACTTTGCATGAAGAGCAACGTCCTTCCAGTGATATCGTGGAACGAATCGAATCCTTCGAAGTGACGGAGTCCCGGCTGGGTTTAACGGGGAAAGTCGATCGGTTGATGAAACGAGACGGCCAATGGATACCGTACGAACATAAAACCGGTCGTTGTCGGATGGGAGATGCCGGGCCGGAAGCCTGGGAATCGGACCGGGTGCAAATTGCCGCATATGCGTTATTGTTGGAAGAAGTGACCGGGCGAACAATTGAAGAAGGACGCGTTCGGTATCATGGTGACAATCAGCTGGTAAAGGTGCCCATAGATGACAATCTACGCAAACAGGCTCTGAACGCGATTGACCGGGCGCATGAGCTTTCCATCCAACCCAATCGTCCGCCGATCGTATCCAATGAGCACCTGTGCAAGCATTGTTCCCTCGCGCCGGTGTGTTTGCCGGAAGAAAATCGCGCAGTGAGCGAAGGCAGTTATAAAGCCGTACGCCTGTTTCCGGAGAAGCGTGAGCGGGCCACAGTACATATAACCGGTTATCGCACGCGTATAAAAAAATCCGCGGATACGATCATTGTGGAGAAATTCAATGCGGAGAATGAAAGCGTGGTGGAAAAAATACCGGCGCACAATGTGGAATCTCTTAATCTGCACGGCAATTGCCAGGTATCCGCTCAAATGATTCGCTATCTGGCCCGACAGGAAATTAACCTGCACTGGTTTACCGGCGGTGGTGAGTATGTCGGCGGATTGCAACCCGGTGGTCCGGCGGTGCAGAGAAGGCTGCGTCAGTATGAAGCTTTGCGCGATCCACAGTTCAGAATGAATCTGGCAAGGCGATTGATTCAGGCCAAATGTGAATCGCAATTAAAGTATATACTCCGTTCCACAAGAAAAAATCAGAAACTGAGGGGCGATATTGATCGCTCAATTGAAATTATGCGGACGCTCTTGAAGAAGATCGAAGCGGCTGAATCTTCGGGCACCTTGCTGGGAATCGAAGGATCGTTTGCGCGCAGATATCATGGTATTGTGCCGCGGTTGCTGAATACGGAGATTGAATCGTGCTTACTGCCGCAGGGCAGGTCGAAGCGGCCCCCCAGAGATCCATACAACGCCTGTTTAAGTTTTTTATATGCTCTGTTATATCGGTCGGTACGTCAGGCAATCATCGCGGTGGGATTAGACCCCTGT
>JAGRMX010000292.1 GCA_020441025.1 Leptospiraceae bacterium | reverse complement strand
TACGCAAACTGTTCCCGCTGGAAATCCATAAAGCACAGGCGCAAGCAATCTCGCTGTGAATGGGTGTGGGTGGTATGGGTGCTTTTGTGCGGGGATAATAATCCTGTTTTTTGTTTTCCCCTGCGAATGACTGCTGCTCTTATTTTCTTTCAGTTAGATTGCGATTGGCATGCGGTGATTAGATATCGAGCGGTTCGATTAATTTTGATCAATCAATTGAAGAACTCGATTGCGACGGCTGACTTATTTTACAAACAGTCTAAGGCGACTCCGCCGACTCCAGATGATACACCGGCAGCGCGGAGACACATGTCTCATCATATTCTCCCGTATCCCGATTCCATCGATCGTAGCAGCCGCTTTTTTCACCCACCGGGTGAGCGTAAATATGAAACAATTTCGTTCTCAGCTCGGGGATGTTATCCAGATTTTGGATCTTTCCATCTATGAGTATGTCGTCCGATAAGAAATAAATAAAACCTTCTATATGTCCGGATTGTTCTTTCGGCAGCGTATTTTTCTGATCGGAGCGGGTCGGCAATATAAAATACGCGCCTTCCAGGCGAGAAACGTATGGGCAAATGTCGCCGATGCAATTTTGTGTCGGGATGATAATGTTGGGTCCCTGGATTTTAAACAGACCGGGTAACTGCGGTGCGGATTGCGTCTCACCCTGGTCATTTTCTGAATCACACCCGATAGCATGCGTCCAGAGAACCATGGTTGGCAAAGTAAAGATGAAAATTGCATAGAGCGCCTGTCGAGACGGGGAGTTTTTATGCTGATTAAATTGATGGCGATTATTTTGCATTCGATTGCTCTGGATCAGATTTCACCGACGAAAATTAAAACAACTTCATCTGCGATTCTGCTTCGACTATGGCAACATAATTCAGATTTCGATAATAACCGCGATAATCGAGTCCATAGCCCACCACGAAGTGGTCCTCTATATCAAAGCCGCGAAATTCCACCGGATAGCGCAACTCCTGCTTTACTTCTTTTACCAGCAGGGCGGCTATGTGCAGCGAAGCCGGTCGGCGCGTTTCCAGCAATTCCATCACATGATTCAACGTTAGACCCGTATCGACAATGTCCTCCACCAATAATACGTGCCGATCCTCAATGGAGTGACGCAGGTCCTTTACGATTTTGATTATCCCGGAAGATTGCTGGGCGTCACCGTAGGATGAAATCTCCATGAAATCGATGTGCACCGGCAGGTGGATGGCGCGCACCAGATCGGCCATAAAAATGAAGCAACCCTTGAGCAGGCCGATGACGGTCAATTCCTTGCCTGCAAAATGATCGGTAATTTCCCGGCCGATCTCCGTAACCCGCGTCTCAATTTGTGAGCGGGATATCAACGCCGGCAGGTGCGAATTATTTTCGGACATATCGGACTTCTGCGGTGACATTGCCGGAGAATCTATTATTTTTTTGGTATACGGTCAAAGCTTATGTGAATACGTTCCCTTTTCCACGTTGCCGCACGGGCTCCGTTATACTGCTTATCTCCCTGCCGACCGGGAGTCTAATTCAGGGGATTATCTTAGCAGCTTTTGACTTTAGTGACAGACAATGAAACCGATCGCCACACAGACCGCATTCGCGCAGAAACGTTCCGAGCCGGACGGATTCGCGCTCGATTGGCTGGCCTCGTATGGTTGCTTTGATCAAGTTTCTATAACGGGCAAGAGTTTGAAGTATCTGCGCGCCGGCTTGCCCATTTTACGAGTCCGGCTGCCCGCTGCTGAGTATGCAATGCTGCGCACGCAGCTGGAATCCAATACGGACGGGACCGCCGCACCATTACGCCGCTTTCAAAATCCGGAACGCAATGACATGGATGCATTGCCGGCGGCAAACGCCATCCGGGTAGAATTGCGCAATCATACCATCCAATTCAATCTGCCGCGCTCCGAAGCCGACAGCGTGTTTCATATGCTGGTCGAATCGGAGGAACACGAGGAAGAACGCCCCCGCTTTACCTTTGAGCGTTTGCGCTACTCCATCCAGGACCGCATGTGGGTCGGATCGGACGCGGATCTGGCCGACTACAATGAAGGAATTCTACGTACCGTAGCAACCTATACGGATTGGAACATACCGGAATTGTTGCGAGCCATGGCTATGAGCGCCCGCACGGACTTTATTTTCGAATCCGGAATACTTGAGCAATTACGGGAGGAGTGGAATCGCATTCGACAATCGCAGCCGAATCCGCGGGTCAGCAAGCGCGTACTCAATCGTAGTTTTCGCAAGATTCTCACCGGCGCGCGTCCCAGTCGCGCTTTCCTGGCCATGTCTGACATCGGCATGCTGGATTGGTACATGCCCGAGTTGCAGGCCGGTCGCGGTTTATCACAGAATAAGTATCATCAGCATGATATTTTTTTGCACAGCATTTATACCTGTGACGCGGTGCCGGTTCCCGATTTGATACTACGTCTGTCGGCTCTGTTTCATGACCTGGGCAAGGTCGATACCCGCCGTGTTCGATCGGATGGGGAAGCCAGTTTTCATAATCATGAACTGGTCAGCGCCCGGCATACGGATCGCATTTTACGTCGATTTGGATTCGATCCCGCTTTGATCAAGCGTGTACGCTTTCTGGTGCGCAATCACATGTTCCATTACACCGATGAATGGACCGATAAAGCCGTGCGCCGATTCATGCGTAAAGTCGATGCGGATGATCTGGACGATCTCATATCCCTGCGCATGGCCGATCGTAAAGGCAGCGGCAAACGCCAGGCACTGCCCAGGGCCATCAAAGAGCTAAAGCGACATATCGCCGAATTACGTGCCCGGGAAGCCGAGCTGAAAATCACCGATCTCAACATCGACGGTCACGCATTAAAAGAACTGGGTCTTCGGCCGGGTCCCGGCATGGGTGATATGCTGCGCACATTGTTGGGCGAGGTGCGCGCCGGCAGTCTGTCCAATACAGAGAATGAATTGCGCAATCGAGCCGGGGCTCTGATAAATGATCTGAACGACGCGGGCGATTGAATTGCCGATCATATATGAGTACCGATACTCTATACGCACAACTCTGGGAACGTCTACAGGCGGTTGATCGTCTAATGTTGACCACCCATCGCAATCCGGACCCGGATGGTCTCGGTGCGCAACTGGGATTGGACTATCTATTGCGTTCCAGTGGCAAGGATTCGTTGATCCTCAATCATGACGCGGTATTCGCCCGGCTGCGTTTTCTGGATCCTGAACGGCGCGTCCGTTCATTGCAGGAAGATTACTCGCCGGACGGTACGCAAAATCGAACCGTAGTGTCCCTGGATAACTCGGATACCAATCGTCTGGGAGACATCGGTCGATTTATTGAACCGGATAAAAGCAATCTCGTGGTGATCGATCATCACGACGGCATACCATCCGATTATCATACCTACTTCTTGAACGCCGACATCGGTTCGACCGCCGAAATCGTGTATGAATTGATTCAATATGTCGGTCTGGAATTGACTCCGGCCGTTGCCCGGGCTCTGTATGCCGGAATTGTACAGGACACCGGTCACTTCCGCTTTAAAAAGACCCGTCCGGAAACTCATCGGATTGCGGCTCACTTACTGGAATACGGCGTGGATAGCGCCGTGATGGCCGAAGCGCTGGACTCGGGCTTTCCCGTGGGTCGGCTGTATGCCCGACAGCGCCTATATGAGGGTCTGCAATTATCCGCCAACGAACGGATTGCCTGGTTTGTCATCTCGCAACAGGATATGCGTGAACTCAACATCGACTGGGACGACCTGGACGGAGTGGTAAACGAATTGATTGAACCCGACACGGTGCAAATCGGACTGTTGTTTACCATTCGGGAAACCGGAAAAACCCGGGTGTCGTTGCGATCACGCGGACCGGTGGATCTTTTACCGGCAGTGCGACCGTATGGCGGTGGGGGCCATAAAAACGCATGCGGCGTGACAATTCCACTCGACATTGACAGGGCGGTCCGCGAGTTTCTCCCCATCGTCGAAAAGTGTCTGGTCGAGACTTCCGCATTCGATTCCAATGCTGTTTAATTCCATACTCTTCTTTGTTTTTTTCAGTGTCCTTTACCTGGCGTACTGGAAGCTATCCGGGCGCGCGCGCCAGCATACCCTGATTGTCGCATCGGTCGTTTTCTATTCCGCCTGGGGTCTGGAAGGCGAGGGCTGGTGGGGATTGCGCTGGACGGCCCACTTCCTGTTCATGGTGGTTCTGAACTACGTCTTCGTGGTGGCCATGTTTCGGGCCGGCGCGGATACGGGTCGCAAAAAGCTTCTGCTGGCCGTCATTGTCCTCATCGATTTATCCAACCTGGGAGTATTTAAATACTTTGATTTTATTCGCCGCATACTGGTGGATATGGGTGTTGCCGTGCCTGACGCGGCCGAGGATTTTCAGGTATTTCTACCACTGGCCATCAGTTTCTATTCGTTCCAATTGATCGCTTACGCCGTGGACGTTTACCGCGGTGTCATCGACGAAGACCACGGCTTTCGGCGTTACTTTCTGTTTATTCTGTTCTTCCCGCAACTGATTGCGGGCCCGATTATGCGATCGACCGACTTCATGTGGCAGATCGATAACCCCCGCATCAATCGACGCCGTATGTATGACGGCCTGTGGTTGATTCTGGGCGGTCTGGTGAAAAAGGTTTTGCTGGCGGATCCCATGGGTTTTATGATAGCGCCCATTTTTCGGGAACCGCAAACTTACGATGCCTGGACCTTATTGCTCGCGGGGGCCGGCTTCTCATTACAGGTGTACTGCGATTTTTCCGGATATACCGACATTGCCCGGGGTACCGCTCGATTGCTGGGATTTGAAATTCCG
>JAGRMX010000291.1 GCA_020441025.1 Leptospiraceae bacterium | reverse complement strand
CGCTTGTTATAGCTCTGACGGTCACTCCGGTGCTGGCGTACTACCTGCTTTCTGGAAAAAAAAGTATCACACAGGAAAGCTTTATATCCAGAAAGCTTAAGTCTATCCATGGCCGCAATCTGAACTATTTGATTTCGCATCCGTGGATTTCCGTGGGCGGTGTGGCGGTTTTGATGCTGGGCGCGGTCATTCTGCTGCCACGACTGGACAGAACTTTCCTTCCTGAGTTTAATGAGGGTACCCTGACAGTAGAAGTTTTTATGCCCATCGATTCCGCGTTAACCGCCTCTTCTGAAGTGGGGGCTCGCATTGAACGTTCGCTGATTACGATTCCTGGAGTAGAGTCTGTTGCCAGGCGTACCGGTCGGGCCGAAGGAGACGAACACGCGGAAGGAGTGCATTATAGTGAATTCGACGTCAGTATAGATACCGAAACCGAAAGTTTGTCCAGAACAGGAATTGAATCGGCAGTGCGCACAAAAATGGACGAATTCGATCAGGTATTTTATAATATCGGTCAGCCCATATCGCATCGCATTGATCACATGCTGACCGGAGTGCGGGCGGACGCTGCCGTCATTCTGTACGGACCGGACCTGGCCGAATTACAATACGGTGTGCATCTTATCCGACAGTCATTGATAGATGTGGAAGGCGTGGTTGATCTGCGCGCCGAAACCAGCCCCGAAGCGCCTGAAATAAAAATCGCGCTGTATCACGATGCGCTTTCCAGGTACGGCATTTCTCCGGCCGAAGCGACACGCAATCTGGATATTCTACTGGCCGGTGAGAAGGTGGGCTTTGTACAGGAAGGAAATCGCTTTTTCGACATCATTCTTAAGTTAGATGGCGACAGACGTTCCATTGATGCGCTTAATTCCATCATCTTAAAACACTTGCCCAGCGGCCAACCGGTTACGGTAGACATGATTGCCGACGTGTATGAAACGCGCGGCCCTTATGAGATTAAGCGTACCAATGGAAGCCGGCGCATGGGTGTACAGTTCAACATTGATGGACGAGCGTCAACGGATGTTATGGCGGAGGTACGTTCGATTGTGGAGGCGAAGACCGATGAATTAAACGGGATGCGCTTCGAAATAAGCGGGCGCCTTAAGGAAGGTGAGGACGCAAACAAAAAAGTGCTGATGCTGGCAATGATTTCAGTCTTACTAATCGGTCTGTCGCTATATTTTTCTTATCGGTCCTTATTGATCACATTACAGATACTGATTAATATTCCGATTGCATTCATTGGCGCCATATTGGGCCTCTGGATTACGAACACGCCAATGTCGATCGCCACCATGGTCGGTTTGATTGCCCTGACGGGCATAGCATCTCGCAACGGTATACTGATGATTTCACATATGAATCACATTATAGAAAGTGAAGGTCGTGCATTCAGTATGGAAACCGTCATGCATGGCGCTCTGGAACGATTGATCCCGGTGTTGATGACCGCCTCGACCGCAGCGCTGGCTCTTTTGCCCATATTGATCACCGGGTCGGAAGCTCCGGGCAAGGAAATACTATTTCCCGTAGCAGTGGTGATTACGGGTGGATTGATCAGCTCTACGGCCATCGATCTGGGGCTGACGCCCGTTCTGTATTATCACATTCAGAAACGATTCCGTAAGTTATGACTTCCAGAGGACCCAATTATGATTGGATTAAGAAAGCAAATGTACTGCAAACGCCCGGTTCTCGTTCTATGGTTAGCTCTAATGATTATTCCGTGTATTCTAACCGAATCTTCCCATGCGGAGCGACCGACGGAAACGGATGGTGCGTTAACCTTGCCGGTGCTTATTGAGCGGGCCGAGCAAGATGCTCCCGGTGCGCGTGCCCGTATGGAAGAAATGAAAGCTTCTATGCTTTTGCGAGATTCCTTGCCGGACTGGTATCGGCCGAATATCAGAGGTGAAGCGGGATTTGGCGGCGCAGCGAACACAAACGAATCCCGTCACGGTCCCATTGCTCGCATAATAAGTGAGTGGGAACTCTGGGACGGTGGCCGGACTTCCGCCGCGCGTCGTCACTTGACTCATATGGCGCAATTAGACGAGCTCAACGCTCGAAAGGAGTTGATGACACTCCGATTGCAAATCGGACAGTATTTTTTTGAAACGGCCAGATTACGTTCTCTTCAAACTTTACGCCGGGCGGAAATCGCTACGTATACACGGGTACGCGCATTGCTCTATCCTCGACTGAGAATTGGAACCGTGGGAAACTCGGAAGTAGAGACGATTTCCATTAAGATTTCCGAGTTACAGCAAATGAATACAGCCGGCGAAGACCGAATCGATTCGCTGGAATCCGCGGTTGGTACCATCACCGGCTGGCAGGTTGATCGACCTCCGGTACCAGAACTTGTCTCCCTGCAGGAAGAAGATTCATTTTCAATCATAGCAATCGAAGCTATAGACCCACGCGAAACCCTGTCGTATCGGATAGCCCGGACCCGGATGAAAATTATCAGCGCCGGTACAGACGCACTTGAAGCACAGCTGTACAATCCGTCTCTTTCCCTGGAATTGTACGGCGGATATGGACCGCAACTGGATGCTATTGACAGCTATAAACCGGAAATAGGAGCCAGAGTTAGCATAACGGTTCCGCTTTACAGCAATCGCAGTCGTGCTGCGCAACTTGCATCCGCCCGGGCGGAATTGCAGGCGGCCCGCCTGGAAATAGAGCATTCTCTACGTCTGGCGCAACTGGAACTCGACCAACTGCTCAATCAAATCAGCACGTCCCGAAATACGATTAACCGACTTGATGAACTTATCGTCAGGGCGGAACGGAATCTACGCGTCAGCCAGGTTGAGTTTTCAAGAGGTATTAAAGCGCCCGCCGATTTGCAATCCGCAGTTGAAGCCGTTTACGACCTGAATGCGCGTCGGATTGCGGAGACTTATGAACTGTATCTGGCACTACACCGACTGGATGCACTTACGAATGTCGGCACCCGGAGTCCTGAACCGGAAAACAATGAAATCTAAATAAGGAGATAACTATGTTTATTAACAAAAGCTTAATCAAGATGCTGATCTACGTTCTATGCATGAGCTTTTTAACGGCCGCATTATGGGCTCATGATGAAGGACATGAATCGCCGGGCACACTGCCACCGGTCGGTCCACATGGCGGTAACTACGCAAAGATGGAGCGACACTTTGCCGAAGTGCGCGTAAGCGGGAATCGAGTAACCGTTTACATTCTCGAACCGGATGTCAAATATGTGGCGGAAGATGCTATCGACGTTGGTTTGGTCATGGAATTACCGGGACAGCCGCGCAGGAATTTGAGTCTGCAAAAGGTCGGTGAGGGATATGTGGCCAACGTTGATATTCCACGGACAGCGCGTCGAGTTCTGTTTCATGTGAGCTGCTCTCTGGATGGTAATCCCGAAAGTGGGACAGTCCAATACGAACCACGCAATTGACGTCGCATCAACATTCATTAGAGCGGGTTAAATTCAACAGGTTGTATTGAATTAAAAACAAGCTTTTGCCCTGTTCTTTATAGTTTTTCGCCGCTTTGGGCTTTCACCGATCCCATAGCACAGCTGCGTGCCGGGTGTTCGTGGAAGCGGGGAAAAGTCTAAAGCGAGCGGAAATCAATTGAATTGTAAGAGCAACCCGGGCACACGCAAAGTTAGCACTGAATCATAACGAGAACGCGTATCCGATGTTGGCGGCCCATATTACCCGGGGCAGTTTCTGTCGCGGTGCAAATTGATACGTAGAAAGGCCCGAAGTACCCCGTAGAAAATCATCGATAACGGAGTTGATATATTGTTCGACCAGGCCGTAGGAACGCGCCGGATCAGTGACCAATCCGTCGCCGCGACTGCTCTGTCCTAACAACCAGTAGGGCAGGTGATCGGAACCGACGGTCTTATCGCCTTCATGAAATCGCAAATCCGGTCGGTACGCACAGGTGACACCGACGAAAAAGCCGTACACGTTATAACGCAGATTGGCCGTAACGTCCTGGACTCCCTGTAAATGACTCTGGACGGCATAACCTACGTGCACATCGTATTCCAGACTCATCCAATCGGCCAGTTCGATTTCATTCGCATAAGTCAGCATGAAATAATCATCGGTCGTATCCCAATCGACGTATGCTTCTAATACAAGGGAGGGCAGGAACGGCAAAGCGTAGCCTATGAAGATTTCATTTTCTTTGATTGTAGTATCTTTGTTGATGGAATTAGCAGGTGAGTTCGATGTTATACCGGCGACCAGCACTCCAATGTCGGTCTCGCGCTCGTATCCGATGGTGGGAATGAAACGATCGGATCGCTTTAATCCTACCTGTTCTTTATAATAGGCAGGCAAACAAGAACTGTTCTCTATACAGGCCGGATACGCGTAATTATTCAGACCGTTGATCGGTTCCAGCGGATCTGTGCCGCTCACTCCGGTGGCCGTTAAGATGGCGCTGACCTGTTCATCAGGCGAATGGGCATTACGGAGCAGGTCTTTGCCACCCGGTTGTTGTTGCAGAACACCGTCCACATCCACATCATCCCGGCCGCTTAGAGCGAAAGATCCCCAGATTTCTATATAGAAACCGTCTAAAGGAGTATGCCATAGGATGCCCGGTTGAAAGGCACCGGGGTCGTTAAATGAATCGTGACTGTGGTGCTTCTGAGCATTGAATCCGAAAGTAAGTCCGATCCGCGATCAATGTAAGTTGTTACGAAGGACAATTCGACGTCCACGCCGGCGGTCGGCGGAGGCGCGTTGTTCTGAGCGTACGATTCCGATGGAATCAGCGTGAGAAAGACTCCATAATATAAACAAATGCAGGTGCTAACAGAAAACCGCTTCGTTATGTT
>JAGRMX010000290.1 GCA_020441025.1 Leptospiraceae bacterium | reverse complement strand
CCAAACCGGATCGTCCGCATTCGCCAGGGAAATAGAATACGATCCCGCCGGCAGCATCGCAGTGCGCGGCAAACAGGAACCGCTGGCATTGTACGTCCCGCGAACGAAAAAGGCGAATATGGAATAAACCGATCAAGAAAACCCGATATACGGGTGAATCAGTCGTCCGATAAACCGCGTATGCTTATTAAAAAAGCTTGAGTAAATGCAACAGCACGCAAGAATAAACGGGAATGGTACGACGAGAGCTAAAAATGAACAAGCGCGATTACCTGAATGAACATCCCTGGCCGGCGGAATTATTGCAACGCGGCAAGCTGGTAGATTCTCTCTGGCAATTTGAGTTTCCATTCGGCCCGGATGTAATCTGGGCGGTGGTGACGGACACCTCCCGGTTGAATCGACGTTTGAGTTACGGCGAAATGCACTTTACCGAGAAAGACGGTCGTCTGCACGGCGAGGCGCGCATGGCCGGCTTTCACCTGCAATGGATTGAAATCCCCTGGGAATGGGAGTACCATCGTCGTATTCGCGCGGCCCGGGACTACTCCAGCGGATTTGCAAATTATGTGCGGGCCGACTATCTGCTGGAGCCGATCGACGCCCATCGCACGCGGGTATACATTTATTTTGGATGGCTGACCAATACGCTCTTCGGAAAACTGGTGCTGCCTCTGGCGTTGCGTTCCCTCGAAAGTCGATACGAAAAAGTAATCAACGCTCTGGCTGCGGAAGAAGTAAAAAACGCCCGGGATCGGGCGTCCATACTGTCCGATGACAGCCGTCGCGACGACTACGATAGCGCGGTTATTCCCGAGAAGCTGGAAGCGTATCGCCGTACTTTACGAGAGGCCGGCATCGCCGAACACACAATCAATGTCACCGCCGATTTTTTTACAAACGCTCCCGACACCGAGTTGTATCGCCTGCGGGTCAAAGAACTGGCACACCGCTTTCAACTGTCCATGCAAGAACTGCTGCTGGCTTTTTTACACGCAACCCGGGCCGGTCATTTGATTTTAAGCTGGGATGTGATCTGCCCCCATTGTCGCGGTGTGCGCAGTGAGGTGATGAACCTTGGAGATATTCCCGAGTACGGAGAGTGCGAAGCCTGCGATATAGATTTTCAAACTACGGGCACCGACGGATTCGAAGTAACGTTTCATTTACATCCCGGCTTGCGTCCGGTGCAGCAACGCTTCTTTTGCAGCGCCGAGCCCGCCGCCCGGGATCATATTAAAATTCAAATCGCGCTCAGACCCGGTGAAGAACGTCGGGTGCCCACTCTGTTAAACGCGGGCAACTATCGGTATCGAACTCTGGGCGCCGGGCAGGACAAACGGGCTTACATTAATCTCAATCTACATGCTCGTTATCCGCACGCCGATTGGTCGCCGGAACGCAATCAATCCGGAGAAACGGTGGAACTGGCGGCGCGTCCCACAATGCATATACGCAACGATAGCGCGTACGAAATTACGCACGTAGTGGAGGCGGATAAACAGGCCGATACGATACTGCGCCCTGTAGACCTGTTTAACTTTCAGGATTTTCGCGATCTATTCGCCAATGAAGCGCTGGCGGTGGACATTCGATTGGATGTGGGCATCCAGACCGTGTTATTCACCGACATGGTGGGTTCCACGCGATTCTATCGCGAACGCGGAGACCAGGGCGCGTTCGCCGCGGTGCGTAAACACTTTGTTACTATATTCGACGTTGTGCGTGAATTTCATGGCGCGGTCGTAAAAACCATCGGCGATGCCGTAATGGTGGTGTTTACCGATCCGCTCAATGCGCTGCAGGCCGCGCTGGCCATGCAAACCCGCTTCGAAAACGACGCGGCCGGTAGCGGGGTTCGCATTCGGGTATCGCTGCATCGGGGTGCCTGTCTGGCGGTAAACTTAAACACCGGCATCGATTACTTCGGCAACACGGTGAATACCAGCGCAAAACTACAGGCTCTGGCGGGCGCCGGTCAAATCGCGTTTTCAAACAGCATCCAGGAACTGGATGACATCCGGAGCTTCGTGCACAGTCGCAATCTTTCCGTTGAATCGATCGATGCCGCGCAAACAAACCTGCCGGTGCGCGCCTATCGCATCACCGTAGGCAAATAAACACGGCCGTCAAATCGATTCGTTCGCTTCTCGACGCTTTGCGCGTGCTCGCGATTTCCAGGGAATATCGGTTTGTTGCGCCAGGTAATTGGCGTAACGCGCGGCGACAAAAAAATAATCCGAAAGACGATTGATGTATTTCATCGCTATGGGTTGCACAACACCGCTACCATCGGGCCCGGCCGCGACCGCGGTCATGGTGCGTTCTACCCGTCGACAGACCGTGCGACATACATGCAATTGAGCGGCGGCCTGGATGCCACCCGGGAGGATAAACGACTTCATGGCCGGCAAACTGGCGGTCATAGCGTCGATCCAATCCTCCAGTTCGGTAATATCCTGCTCATATATTACGGAAACTGCCGATGCGGAAGTGCTCTGGTCGGTCGCCGGCGCCTGAAAACCCGCCAATTCGGAGCCCAATTCAAATAGCAGACATTGTTGCGCCTGCAATTGACTACTTAAAGATTGAAAATCATTCTCATCCGGCAACGCGGCTACGGCCACCCCCGTACAGGAATTTAGTTCGTCTACTTCGCCATAGAGATTCACACGCAGGGCATGCTTGGGCACCCGCTCACCGGTTACCAGATGGGTCTCACCCTGATCGCCTTTGCGGGTATAGATTTTCATGCGGCCAGTTTGATACTCCGGGAAGCAGGGCCCAGCTTTTTTTGATTGCTACCTGCTTTCCACGAAAGGCTATACACACACAGTGCCTGTTACTCCCACCAAAAGAAGATCCACGTTGATCGCCACGATTGCCACCGCTCTGTTAAGCCTGGTGGCGTTTGTGTTGATCGATCAGGCGCAGGTGATGGGTTTTCGCCAGGCCGAGCGTTCGCGGATTGCCGACCACCTGGGTCTGATTCGCGCACGCCTTGAAAGTCAAATCAATCAAACCCTGCATTTGACCCGGGCCCTGAATGCGTATGTCGCGGTGCACCCGCAACTGTCCCGGGATCAGTTCAACGCCATCTGTGCGCAAATTCTAGCCGATGCACGCATCATACGTAACATCGGATTGTCGCGCGGTTACGTGCTCACGTATGTATATCCCCCCGGCAACAATAGGGCGGTCATCGGTCTTGATTTTCGGAATGTACCCGAACAACTGCCCGGCGTACAGAAAACACTGGAAGAAGGCCAATCTATTCTTGTGGGGCCATTGCAGTTGATTCAGGGCGGCAACGGATTGGTGGCTCGCACGCCGGTATATGCTTCCAATGTGAATGCTTACGGGCATAAACCGATCGGACTGGTCAGCATTGTGATTGATGTGGATGCGTTGTTTGATTCGGCCGGATTATTCGATTCGGATGGACGCATGCGCATCAACAATCGGAATCTGTGGATTGCGGTTCGCGGTCGGGACGGCCGGGGCAACTCGGGCGAACACTTTTTCGGCAATCCCGAAATCTACGACGCCAATCCGGTAGACCAGCGCATCCATCTGCCCGGAGGCGCCTGGCAGATCTATGCCATTCCGGAAGAAGGCTGGCAACAATCGTATCCCGGTCGGCTGTGGTTGACGCTGGCAGGCTTACTGATGTCGATCGTACTGCCTACCCTCGTCTATCGCTACATTCAATTCTTTCGCCACCGGGAAGCCGAATTGGATCGCGCGCGCGAGGCGGCCGAGTCGGCCCGCATTTCCCAATCTAATTTTCTGGCGGCCATGAGTCATGAAATCCGCACGCCTTTAAATGTCATCCAGGGTATGAGCGAGATTTTACTGGATACGGATTTATCCGCCGAGCAAAAAAATTACCTGCAACGCATGCGCACATCCGGCTCTACTCTGCTGGATATTATCAATTCCCTGCTGGATCTGTCGCGCTTTGAAGCCGATCGCATGGAATTACAGAGCGAACCGGTGAACATTCGTGAAATTGTACGCGAAACTACCGAACTGTTTGAAGCGCAGGCTATCGCGAATAAACTGCGCTTATCGTATCACGTGGAAGCGGACGTGCCGTCAGAAGTCTATTCCGATCGGATACGGCTGCGCCAGGTGCTGTTAAACTTGCTGGGCAACGCTTTCAAGTTCACACTTGAGGGCGGTATCAATGTTTCAGTGGCGCGCAACCAACGCTTTGACGACGGGTTGCGCATGTGCGTGGCCGATACAGGCATTGGCATTCCGAAAGACAAACAGCAACACATCTTCGAACGTTTCACGCAAATCGATTCCGGTTTGAATCGTAAATACCAGGGCAGCGGTCTCGGACTGGCCATCGTTCATCTGATTGCCCTCAAAATGGGCGGTCACGTCGATCTGGAAAGTACGGAGGGAGAGGGCAGCCGATTTTGTTTTGCGTTCCCGGCTAAATGCGTACCCAGCACTCCCAAAAAAAACAATCCGACCGCTGTGCGAATTAATGACGGCGAACGTATCTCACTGCAACCGCTGCGCATTTTACTGGTGGAAGATTCGGAAGACAATCGCATTTTGATTCAGACTTTTTTACGTAAAACGCAACATACGGTACAGATTGCCCGCAACGGACAGGAAGCCATTGACGCTTATCGCGCGGATCAATTCGATTTAATTTTCATGGACATTCAGATGCCGGAGATCGACGGGCTGGAGGCCACTCGCCGTATTCGACAGCTGGAGGCCGAAAAAAATCAACGGCGCACGACCATCGTAGCATTGACCGCGCATACCGGCCCCAATCATGAAGCCTCCATGTTCGCGGCCGGATGTGACGGCTACTTACCCAAACCGATCTCGCGCAACG
>JAGRMX010000028.1 GCA_020441025.1 Leptospiraceae bacterium | reverse complement strand
TGGGTGCATAATTCACGATTGCGTCGACGCGCATAATTGCGTATCAGAATTTGAATCATCGCCACGGAATCGCGTTTTAAATCGAGTTCGCTTTCTGAGGGCGATGCCGTTTTGGAACGGATGCATTCCAGCAGGCGGGACGTTTCATCCGGGCCGGGATCATCGGCTTCTATAGCATAGATTATGTTGCGGGCATATACATCCGGTGCGGGAGCATACTCGCCGCTCAGGATTAAAGTACCTTTTAGAACCGCACTGATGTGTTCCAGAAGCGCCGACCCGGCCCGCAGCGGTTGCCAGGTTCGCAATCGTAACAGCATGCGTACATAGGTGCGGGCAATCAATACGGACCGGCCGGGGTGGTGCCGCATAAATCGAAGAAATGAACGTAAAATCAGGCGCTCCGTGCGTAGCCACTCGAATATGGAATGCCAGTTGATCAACTGACCCGCAATCAACAGCACGGCGGCGCCCAGGATCAGGCTGAGCAGGGTGCTGAAAGTAGTGTCGGCATTCATAAGCATACCGGCGATAAGAAGGTAAGGTAGATTGCGCATAGTATTCAATTGAAGCAGTGCCAATCCGGTTGTTCTACTCCTTGATGCGCATCCAGGTGCCGCTGATTGCCGACAACCCGAATCAATTCTTCCCTATATCAGAATCATTCGGCAATACATTTTCGCTCTGTAAAAAGGCGATGGTTGCTTTGACGCCTTCGGATAGGGAACGAGTATCCCAATTAAGTACCCGGCGCGCCTTATCCGCGTTGGGAATGGCCCGCCATTGTAAAAAATGAAGCTGTCCCTTCGGCAGTAAGGGCGCATTGCCGGTGATATTCGCTACAAGTTCACCGACCGCGGCAAACAAACGCGCAAACCACAACGGCATGACCCGCGGAATACGCGGAACCCGCGCAATGGACGCGACCGTCTGCGTAAATGAAACCAGGTCGTAGTAACCTTCACTCAGTATAAATCGATCTCCCGCCTTTGCTTTATCCGCCGCCAGGATGTGTCCGCGGGCACAATCGATGGAGTAGACTACCGGAAAACCGCCGGGCAAAAGCATGGGTACTTTGCCTTTGATCAGATCGGCAATCAATCCGTTGGACCCGGGTGATCCGGCCGGACCGGGACCATATAAACCGGAGGGATGCAAAAAAACAATATCCATACCTTTCTCCAAATATTCCACCGCAAGGCGATCGGCCGTCTGTTTGGAGCGTTCATAATATGTACCCTTGGGTTCGGGATCGATCACGCTCTCATCATACACCTGTCCGGGACCGGCCTGAAAAACATCGATTGTACTGGTATAAATAAACCGGCGTACCTTCGCCTGACGGGCCGCTTCCAGCATGTTGCGGGTACCTTCCACATTAACCCTTGTGAAAATTTCCGGATCTTTAAACCACTGCTCCGGTAATCCGGCGGCATGATAGACCACATCGCAACCATCCATGGCGCCGCGCAAAGTATCCGGTTCGGTAATGTCTCCCTTTGCCAGTTCGCAACCTTCGGGTAGCAGGTCGCGTCCGCGTTGTTCGTTGCGCACCAGCGCTCGCACGTTTTCACCGCGCTCCATCAATTGTTGTACAATATTGGCGCCGATCATGCCGGTCGCGCCGCTTACGAAAGTGGTCATGCTTTCCTCCCCGGATTAGAGCGTTCACAGTAGTCGCGTCGGATCAGACTTACGAGCGAAAAAATAAAAAAATCTAAATATCAGGCGAGGGATTACGACGGCAAGCCCGAATAAATCGGTTTGCCGTCGCTTAAAAACGTACCGGCATCGTTTGCGATCCTATCGAGTCGACTTCAGCCGGTAAACTCTCTAATAAATCGGACCCGGGCATTAATGCGGTGTCGCACAAAGTTTTCATACAGGGTACGTCGCAAGCCGGTTAAATTAGCTCCATGCAGTTCATAAAAATCATCCGGATGAGCGAAGAGTCCGAAATCGCGAGCGATACCTTCTTTCTGAATGTAAGTATTGCGACCACACCAATCAATGGGCGGCTCTCCGAGATTTTGAGTGGCGATTCCAAAACCGCAGAATTCACCGCTGACTTCGGGAAACATACTCTGAACTGAGGTTAAAAATGAACGATCAATTATAAACCCTTCCAGTTCGATCCATTGCTCATCATAATGGATTTCCACCCAGCTATGGATGATTTCAGCCGGAGCCAGGCGATACCAAAGGCCGTCGATAGCGCCTTTCTGCAAATTTCGATGAATCGTAAAGCCGTGCAATCTGCATGGTATGCCGTTCTGTCTCAGTAAGGCCATCAGCAAAGTGGCTTTAGTATTGCACTGGCCATAGCCGTCCTTTAATACTTCCGATGCCGGAATGTCGTCCCGTCGATTGTAACCGAAAAAAATCTCGTCCCTGACAAAATTGTAGATCGATTCAATGCGGCTGTACGTATTCATAGATGACCATCCGCGCTCCATTTGCAGTTGCGTCAATTGTGGGTGAGTGAAATTAAGCATACGAGTTTCCCGCAGCAACTCTTCCGTATTGATTGTAGTTGTTTGATTCATGCTGTTCTCCTGTGCCCGGGTGGGCATGGAAAAAGTAGCATTAAGAGCAGATGTGCGCTTGAACAAACCTGCTGCGTCCAAAAATTTCGGACGGGGCCAATCCGAACATATCTACAAAAGTGCGGGTGAAATGAGCCTGATCCGCAAACCCGGCGGAATGCGCCGCGAAAGTCAAACTCTCCCCCTGGAGTACGCAGTGCACGGCTCGCAGTAATCGTTGCCACAACATAAATCGGCGTAGCGGTATCCCGGCGGATTGTTTGAAAAGATGTAAAAAGCGACTCTCGGAAAGCCCCAATTCGTGCGCCAGATCGAAGGCCTTCACGGGATCCGGAGCTTCATCGGACAGGCGGCGCATTAAACCGATGATGCGTGCGTCCCTGCTTTTGCGCGAGTGATCGGTCGAGCAGATGGCGCGCACTAAATCCGTGATCAGTTTGTATGCGGATTGACAATCGTTAAGTTTGGATGTATTGGATTCCGCGTCCCATGCGTGTCGCGTGTATAGTTCATTTATAATACCCGGACTTATGGCAAGAGTATTCCGGGCTACGGCGGCTTTCGGTTGCGTCGTAGCTCTAAAATGGGCCTGCAGGTGATCGGCCAGATTGTGTTCCGCATCAATCAGAATTAAGACGGTATGCTCGTCGGCGGCCTCGAGGCGATGTTTTACTCCGGAAAGTAGAATCGCGCCGCCGGTCTGAACTGACTCCGATTCAACTTGTAAGCGTACCGTTTCTTTCGGTGCGAATACAATCTGAATTGCGTTATGTGCGTGCAGGCGATTATCCCGGATGGGGCCCTGATAAACTAATACTCCGTCGGCATACCAGAAAATACGCATAGCGTTTTGATTTTCATGTACATTCATACTTTGAGCGCATATACGCGACGGATTGTGCAATCAACTCACGCAATACATTTGGATTCACATCACTCAGGCGATTTAAATATAAACAGGATTTGCCGGTTTTATATTTTCCCAACCGATTCATTAAATCCGGTTGATTCGCAAAGCCCGGCATGATGTATACCACCAGATTCTGGGCGCGCGGAGCGAATCCGGTCAGGAAAGAATCGCCCTCCCGTCCGCTTTCGTATTTATAATGATAGCGACCGAAGCCGATGATGGAGCCGCCCCAGACTACCGCCGGTTGACCGGTTATCGTGCGCATCGTTTCAAGTAATTCGCGACAATCGGCCTGCTTTTGTTCCGTGCGAGCGGCCGCAATGACCGCCTCCGGTGACTTGCTCACCGGCACGGTCTTATTGGTAGCGGCGGCCTTCTTTCTGGCAGGTTTGCCGCGCACTTTTAAAGAACTTGATGCGGATTTCTTCGGCTTTGCTTTGCGTACGGTTGCGCCGGATTGCTTCTTTTTTTTCTTCCCCGTTTTCTTTTGTGAAGCCGACTTTCTGCGGGTCACTTTTTTGGCCATCTTCAATATCCCCCGTCGCTTGCCCAATGATCGAAACCGGCATTTTATTCAACGTAATAGATTGCGATATGACCCGCATTCATTGACCGTGCCTGCCCGCAAAGTTGTGAACGCACGACCGGCTGTGTGCAGGATTACATGCATTTGACATTTGTTAAATGGAGTGGGCATTGAATAGACTTTGCGTTGAAAGCGATTCACACCGGCTATAAAAATCTACACCGAATCTTTTCGGAGTATCACGTGCAACGCACCTTCGCCCTGTTTCCGCTCTATTATCTCAAAACCGAGTTCATGCAAGTCTATACCTGAAAAAAGATTTTCGCCCCGTCCCAGATAGACCGGCGAATGCGCCAGGTGCATTTCATCGATGAGACCTTTTTGAATATATTGTCTTACAGTATGTACTCCACCACCAATGCGAACGTCTTTACCTTTCGCCGCAACTCTGGCCTTATCCAGCGCCGCTTCGATGCCTTCGGTTATAAAGTAGAAGGTGTTATTGCCGGCCATTTCAAGCGGTTTGCGCGGATGGTGAGTGAGAACAAAGATCGGTACATGATAGGGAGGGTTTTCACCCCACCAACCTTTCCACGATTCGTCACCCCATGAGCCGCGAACCGGACCGAACATATTGCGGCCTAAAATCCAGGCTCCGACGTTTTCAAATGAGCGCAGCGCGAAATCATTATCGACTCCCGTCGTTCCCTTCGTACTGCCGTCGCCATGCATACGCTGAAAAACCTCGGTTGGGAAAAACCAGTTCATCAGCTCAGGGCCACGTTCCCCGAGTGGGTTCTCGAAACTCTGGTGCGGTCCCGCTCCAAAACCATCGAGGGAAATTCCAAACGCAGCTACTTTTACCCGGGCCATTTAAACTCCTTTAACCTTGTTTAAGAAAAACCCTGAATATAATAAATCAAGTTATTTCCAGATGAAACCACAATGATGCCGATACCTGTCAATCGACTGGAATAGACAAACCTGTAATGCCGCTACAGAATTGTTAAAAGAATTGTCAGTATGGGCGGGTCCGGAGCGAATTACCGCAGCCATGCAGACCAATGCCTTACTGGAGCGCCTGGAGCGGGAGATTGAACACTATCATGAGATCGAACAGAAACTGTCCGAACCGGCCATAGCGTCGGATCCGACGCAATTCAAAGCACTGTCCCGCGAACATGCCCTGCTGGCTCCCAGAGTGGAACGCATGCAGACCTTCATTCATGAGCACCGACAGTTGCATGATTTACAACGTCTGCTGGAAACGGAAACCGACGACGAGTTGCGTGCCATGGCGGCGGAAGAAGCGGAACAACTGGCAGACCGGATTGCTTCGGCGCGCGGTGAAATCGAGTTTTTATTAATTCCGCCCGATCCGAATAGCGGCCGCAATCTATTGATGGAGATTCGGGCCGGCACCGGCGGCGAGGAGGCCGGTTTGTTCGTGGGCGATTTGATGCGTATGTATTTGCGTTTCGCCGAACAGCGCGGTCTGAAAGTCGATTTAATTTCCGCGCAGGAAACCGAAATCGGCGGATATAAAGAAGTAGTGCTGGCATTCAGCGGAGAAGAAGCGTTCGATCTATTGCATCGGGAAGGCGGCGCGCATCGGGTGCAGCGTATTCCCGTTACCGAGAGCGGCGGTCGCATTCACACCAGCGCCGTAACCGTGGCTGTAATGCCGGAAGTGGAAGAAGCCGAAATCGATATAAACGAACAGGATCTGGAAATCGACGTGTATCGCGCCAGCGGCGCCGGCGGTCAGCACGTAAATAAAACCGAGTCGGCCATTCGCATCACGCACATTCCTTCCGGGATTGTGGTGACCTGTCAGGACGAACGTTCACAACATAAAAATAAAGCTAAAGCTATGCGGGTTCTGCGCAGTCGATTGGCGGAAATTCAAGAAGCGGAACGCGCTTCCAGAGACGCGGCTCTTAAAAAAGAACAGGTAAAATCAGGCGATCGATCCGAACGCATTCGAACTTATAATTTCCCACAGGGTCGCATTACCGATCACCGCATTGGATTTACCGCGTACAACTTGAACGATTTTATGAACGGATACATGGATGATTTGCTGGAAGCGTTGATCCGCGATGAACGCGATTCTAAATTAAAGGTATTGCGCTGAACTTGCCGGACGGATAATGCGGCGATGCTTGATACCATAGTCGATACTAACGAATGAAGATAGCGGTCGATTGCAGAATGATTCAAAACTCGGGCATCGGCCGGGTGTTATACGAAACTTTGCTGTATCTGCTGGACAACGGCGATGAATGGATTTTAATCGGCAATCCGGAATTCTTAAAACAATTGCCCGGCAAGCGTAATACCATCGTTGCATCCCACGCGCCCGCTTTTCATCCCCGCGAATTCGTCGGCTTCCCCCGGCGGATCATCAATAGCGCCGACGTTTTCTTCACGCCCAACTATAATATTCCCGGCGGCATACGCGTTCCGATTGTGGCGTCTATTCTGGACCTGGTATATTTCGATTTGCCTGAAATCGTGCGCAGTCCCGTCGGTCGTTGGATTCGGCGCTACTTTGCCCGGCGAGCCGTCCGATTGTCCCGCGAGATCATTACCATCTCCGAGTTTACACGGGAGCGCATTGAGTATTATTTAAAACCCGGGGTTCCTATTCACGTATGTTATTTAGGAATTACACGTGAATTGCGGAATCAACGCGCCGATTTTTTGCGGGGCCCGCGACCGTACGATTTTCCCTATATCCTTTATATAGGCAACGTAAAGCGGCATAAGAATCTACATGTACTGCTGGAGGCGTATCTAACCGCCCGAAAAAATGACTTCAATTGCAAGCTGGTGATTGTGGGCAAGATGGAAGGCCTGCGCACCCGGGACGCTGGAATCATGCGAGAGTTCGCACAGCTGGAAAAGCAGGGCGACATTATTACCTCCGGCTATGTTCCGGATAACGAGCTTTATCAATTGATGGCTCATACGGAGGTGTTAATACAACCGTCGCTGTACGAAGGCTTCGGCCTGCCGCCGTTGGAAGCTCTGTATCTCGGACGGCCGGTGGTGCTATCGGATATTCCTATTTTTCGAGAGGTATACTCGGATTTGCCGGTTACTTTTTTTGATCCGCTTTCCGTGCGACAATTGAGCGCCATTCTGGAAAATCACAGTTGGGAAACACCGACATCCATCGACACAACACTTAAGTCCCGTGAGCTGGATTACGCTGCGGCGGCGGAGAAAATTTATTCGGTATTAAAAAAGTATGCCGGTTGAGTCAGACCTGCGGATTGCGCGGAATAAAGTGTATTTTCAGCACTTCATCTAAATCGGGATCGATCATAATCTCCAGATCACCGAAATCACCGCGCAGATCCTCATAGTATTCGCCCATATTGGTCAGCAGGGGGTCGCATTGGGCGGGTGTGATGCCGGCGTCTATTTTCTTAATGAAGCGTTCCAGTTTGCGGACGGAAGTGAACGCGCAGATGAACGGATCTTCGCCTTCTTCGTCGACATAAGCCAGGGCGTGTCCGTCGGAAATCGCCAGGAAAATGTCATGATCCATTAAGGCCGCTGCGAGACTTTTGATTTTATCCTTCTGTACCACGTTATATATAATCGATCCGCCCGTGCTGGTACTTGACGGGGCCCGGTAATAAAAAAATAGTAAGTCATGATTGTTCATCAGGATTGCGCTTATTTTCGCGGACATATTCCGTGCGCGCCTAATAAAGCCCGGGGTCATATTTGCGAAACCTGTCCGGAATATCGGCGGATCGGGAAACGCATTTTGATCATCAAGCTGGGTGCCATCGGCGATGTGATTCGCACAACGCCCCTGAGTCGTCGTTTGCGGGACAAGTATCCCGACTGTCAGATCAGCTGGATTACCCACTTTCCGGACGTTCTGGATCAACGCGCCGCGGACCGCGTATTTCGATTGGATGTGGCCGCCCAACTCTATGTTCAGAACACCGAATTTGATATGGCCATCAACCTGGATAAGGAACTGGAAGCGGGCGCTCTGTTACAAAGCGTTCAGGCTCGCCGGAAGTTCGGATTTATTCTGAAACAGGGCGCCATCTACCCGGTAAATGCATGGGCCGAACATAAGTATCATACCGGCCTCTTTGACGCGGTCAGTCGGCAAAATCGAAAGTCGTATGTTCAGGAGATTTTTGAAATCATCGGTGAAGAGTTTCAAGGCGAAGAGTATCTTTTGCCGTCCCTGACGCAGGCAGTCGAATCGGAACCGGATGCTTCGCGGACTTTCGGAGATTTTCCCGCGTCAATGTCGGAATCAGCGTCAGATCGGAACCCGGAGCGCGTTACAATCGGATTGAATACCGGCTGCGGCGGTCGCTGGCCCACTCGCCTGTGGGGCGATTCGAACTGGTTGGACTTGATTGCCGGTCTGCGTGCAAACGGTCGCTACCATGTGTGCTTACTGGGCGGTCCGGACGAAGATGAACGCAATCGGAATCTGGCGGAGCAAAGCGGTGCCGTGTATCCCGGGATTTTTCCACTGCGCGATTTTATGCGCGTTATGCAAACCTGCGATGTGGTGGTCACTCAGGTAACCATGGCATTGCATCTGGCCGTCGGCCTGCGAAAGCGAGTTGTGTTGTTGAACAATATTTTCAATAAACATGAGTTCGAGTTGTACGGACGCGGGACGATTCTCGAGCCCGAACCCGCCTGTGAATGTTATTACGCCGGCCGTTGTCGCGTTCAACGCACATGTATGCATGACATCGGCGTGGATCGAGTGCTGGCGGCCATCGAAGCATTGTGCGCTATTTAAGTTTTCGCAACTTGATTTGAAGGAGCTCTGGACACTGTAAATAAGTAAATCAGCATAATCAAGAATAATACCGCTATGGCACAATGATATACGATACTTTCAATGCAAATTCCCGGGCCAAGAACAAACACGGCTATGATTCTTGCTATTTGCACTCTTTGTTCCGATTTTTGAGAAAAAGTAGTATCCGGTTTGCGCCAGTAGTAGTGCAGTGAAATTACTAAAATGAATCGTACGATGTGCATGTAAAAAATATAGGGTTTAATCTCAAAAAAATAGTCTAATTCTTCAGTTAAAAGAATACTATTAATATCTTTTGGAATCAGAATCTTTACGCTGAAAAAGACAAATGATAAATTTAAAGTCGCGTACAGAAAATGAGAAAGCCTGGAGGCATAATGTGATCTGTTGCGCAATAAGCCCCACCATACCTGCAGAATTAAGAAAAACGTAATAAAGACGTACAATGTATAAATCGGGTGCCGCAATAAAAATAGATTTGCAGAGCCAGTATTTAAGATTTTCCAGACGCCATCCAGAAACTCATACATGATTAGAGACATCATGATAGCTAGAAAAGCAAAAATATGAGTGTAGAATGATTGTGGATCAAACCCCTCGGGTTCTCGTTTAGTTTCCAATAGATTATTTAAGCTCACAATGCTCACTCCGGAGGAAAAAGAAAGTAGACATCTGAGTTGGCTTTGGTGTTGATTAAAATGGCAATCAAAAAATGCGCGCAAAAGATAAAAAATGAGAATTATTCGGAGTGCCGCCAATTGCGCGTGGATCAATGCGCTAAAACATTATTAAATAGAGTTACGGATTCGCCGCAACACTTCTTCCAGGCCGACCGCTTTCGTGCTGGAGACGGGAATGGTGATTTCCGCCAGCCCGCTCTTTTCCCAGGCCTTTGTGTGTTTGGCCCGTTGACTCTGATTAAGCATATCCCATTTTGAACGAGCCAGGATCAGCCGTTGGCCGCTCCGGGCGCAGAAGTCGATTATGCCTTCTTCTTCGGAGCCGATGTCCCGCCGGGCATCCAGCACCAGGATCAATACGTTCCAGTTGATGCGGATTAGAAAGTCATCCACCATTTTGCGCAGGTGTTGTCTTTCTTTCTGCGATAGTTTCGCGAAGCCGAATCCCGGCAGGTCCACCAGATAGAACTCGCCGCGTTCCTGCTGAGCCGGAACACGAAAATAATTCAGGCTGCGCGTCTTGCCGGGATTCTGGGACGTCCGCGCCAGATTGCGTGTGTCACACAGAGCGGAAATCAAACTCGACTTACCGGAATTGGAGCGGCCGGTCACCGCCACCACGGGCAAATCGTCCGCCGGACAATCGTTTACGGATGGAAAGGAGGCCACATACTCCACATTGCGCAGAAAAGGTATATCGGTTCGTTTCATGAATTCGCCGGGAACTCCGCTTCGATGTGATGCCGGGCGCCTTCCGGGCGCAATATACTGGAATACAGGTAGAAGGCGTGTACCGTAAAGTCATCGCTTTCAAAGTGGGAAAATTGTTCAACATAATCCATCAATCGCTGGCGGGGCGTATTCTTAATACGCGCAATGGTGATATGCGGCTGGTAGGCGCGCTTTTCGCCTGGTAGCCCGGTGCCGCGGATTTCCTTTTCTACTTGAGCCTGCAAATCGAGCAGAGTCTCTTCCGCGGCAATGCCTACCCATAAAATCTGCGACAGCTTAGCTTTTAAGAATTGACCCACGCCCCGAATCCGCATTTGAAACGGAGGGAAACGCACTTGCGCCAATCGCTCGATGATGGTTTCATAGATGGGTTCGTTTACATCGCCGATGAAGCGCAGTGTCAAATGCAGTTGTTCCGGAGGCGTCCAGCGCGTTCCGGGTAACCCATGATGCAGGCGGGTTACCTGTTCCCGGATATGCTCGGGTAAATCGATGGCAATAAAGAGGCGCATAATCACTCAGGAGTAGTACGATCGGGTCAGATTCTACTGGACCCCGCCGACAAAAATAAATATTTCTGCCAGTATGTCCAGTGGGTGTTCCGTATCGGGTAAGAAAACATCCGTGAACAGTGGAAAGGACCGTGATTTTACAGCGACTGTTTCCCGAAAGAAAAGAAATCGACCCGGAGCATTATCGTCGGCACCTACTGGGTCTCAATCTTATGTTATTGCCGTGGGCCGGGGGACTGGCGCTGGTCGCCTGGCTGCCTTACATTGTGGTCGACGTACAGCTGTATGCCGAACATGGTCCGTGGTTGTTGCTTTTGCGATCGGGCCTGTCGCTGGTCGGCATTTTGTTGATTGTTTTTTACTTTATAAAACCCTTACAAAAATTGGCGCCCGTCTGGATGGCGGTGCTGGCGATTTATCTGGTGGTGGTCACGCCCTTGATCACCAACCTGGTAGAGAACGATCCGCGTTATGTTTCCGGCTATCAACTGGTCCTGATTCTGATGGCTTTCGTGCCGCTTACTTTCTGGGCGGTGCTTTCGCTTCTGCTCACTTCCATCGGTATATATTTCGTGCTGGCATTTTTTATGCACCCGGAGCTATTCGGGCCGAGCTATGAATATGTTTTATTGAATGTGATTGTGGCGCTGGTGGTCACCGTCGCCATGCACTACGCCAATGAGCGCATACGTCTGGGATTGATTCTGCGTGAAAATCATCTTTCGGCAACCCGACGCAGCTTACGCTCCCGTAATTTGCAGATGTTGCGGGAAATGCACATGGCACGCCGGGTACAGCGTAAACTATTGCCGGCATCTTTTCCCGTAAATGAACATCTGGAAACCGCCGGCTACTATCGCAGCATCGAACAGGTGGGCGGCGATTTTTTTGAAATTGAACAGTTGAGCGAGTACAGCGGCGACCCGGATGACCATCGCATGCTGATTGTAATAGCCGACGCTTCCGGGCATGGCGTACCCGCCGCGCTGATCGCTTCCATGGCCAAGGCCTCTTTTCGCAACGCACTGCGTAAACGCATCTTCAAACCGCATCTCATTCTTCAAGACGCGAATCGTGATTTGCTGGATTATTTATTGGATGATCATTACCTGACGGCATACATCATGTTGATTGATCCCGACGACGGCATGATGTACTTTTCCAACGCGTCTCATCGACCGGCTATACTGGTCCGACCCGGACGCGTGGATGCCGGTATGGAACAGCTCGATTCACACGGCGCGCTGCTGGGTATGTTTGAAGACGCGACATTTGAAACTCGCGGAATGCCGCTGGAATCTGAGGCGCGTTTGTTTTTTTATACGGATGGAATCGTGGAGTCATTGAACGCACGCGGAGAAGAGTACGGACTGGATCGTCTGTACTTCAAGCTGCGTGAAATGCGTTCATTCGATTTAAATGCGTCCATCAACGCGATTTTTTCCGATCTGCGCCGCTTTATCGATACGGTGGAGCCGGTGGATGACATTGCCATGTTAATGTGTCGGATTAAAAGCTTCACGGTCTCCGGTCATGAACACGTTCTGGATTCCATACCGGCGCCGATAACGGAAATGCGCGGTTCCATGTCGGAGGAATTGCGCCTGTTGTTTCGCAATCAAAACTGGGACGCCGCCATTCAACTTATTAAAGCGCGTCTGGAGCAAACACCGCATCGTTCCGCATTATGGTACAATCTTTCCCTGTTGTATGAACGCCGGGGCGATCATGAACTGGCCCGGGAAGCCATCAATACGGCCGTTGATTTAAAAGAGCGCGAAGCCCGGCGCATGCAAGAGCGGCGGCGTTTACTGGAAGAACGATCGGGACAGCAGTAGTTCCAACAAAGGCAAATCCTGAGCGCGGGTTAGCTTGACATTGCTGTTTTCCGCCATTACCAGTTCGCCGATTTCGCCTCCGGCCATTGCCCAGGTTAAAAGGTCGGTGAAATCGCCTTCCGGAATATTGCGCATGAGCGTACGGGCGGTGTGTGCGCGTAGAGCCTGCGGTGTTTTCACCGCAAACAAGCGACTGCGGTCCAGGGAACGTTGCATGGGTCCCGGGATGGCGTCGGCTTCGACAATCGTCTCACTGGCCGGAGCCGCCAGACTCGCTACCGAACAACGGGATGCGTCCAGAGCCCGCACCAGGCGATTCAATTCGTCCGGAGTAATCAAAGGACGTGCGGCGTCATGAATCAGAATCACATCGGCATCATCCGCGTCTTGCAAGAGCGGTGTCAGACCGGCCATGGTCGAAGCGTGGCGCGTGGCACCGCCGGGTACGATTAAAACCGGTTTACGGGAGCGCGATGGATTGTCGGTCATGGTGGCGTTCTGCCGCCGCTCCGCCTGAATTTCGGCAACCGCATTCCGTGTATCCTGTGCGGCGCAATTGAGTCCCAGGTGGGTGCGGAGTAGCTCGGCGGTTTCATCTAAATACTCGCGGGGCGCGGTTAATACCAGGCTTGCATCCGGTTGCCAGCTCAAAAATGTGCGTACGCTATGAGCCAGCACCGGCACATCCCCCAGAGTCAGGAATTGTTTGGGTACGGTGGCGCCCATGCGACTGCCTGTGCCGCCACTTAAAATCAAAATCCGGACCGCAAACATACAGCACACTTTTATCGTGCGCACGCAACGCAAAGCGATTTCCAGGTGGGGTACGGATATCCATGCGCCGGGAGTATGAGTCTTGCTATGCCGAATATTAAACTATAGAAAATCGCCGCGCGTATAAGACCGGGATATGCCGATTCACTACCCGGCCGTTTTCTCAAAACCGATTGTCAAAATAGCGTTCCCCTGGCACACGTTCGTCTGTGAGGATCGCGGAAACACTGGCGCGCATGACCACTCGCCTGCACGGCGACCGTAATGTGCAGACACTGGAACTGCGCCTGTTTAACATAACCTGCCTGTATGGTGGGCTCACCTGTCTGGTGTATTCGCTGGTAAATTATGCACTGGGCCTGGGTTTGTCGGGATATGCGGTCATCTTTCCCGCCGGTTTGCTGCTGGTGATTACATATGCCTTTGCGCGCTATCATTCGTTGGCGCATCGCTGGTTTCGCCTGCTGGTCTTTCCGGTATTGCTGCTGTTCTGGATTGCCTTGATTCAACTGTGGTTTGTAAACGCAGGTACTCAGGGTGGTACGCAGTATTTCTTTTTCGCTCTGGCCGGCATCCAGATGGTATTGATTCGCGGTTGGCTGAAGATCGGTGTTTTATTTCTGTTTATCGCCACCAGCATGGGGCTTATTGCGGTCGAATATCAGTATCCTCATCTGGTGCGCGGCTTCGACGGCAATGAAGAACAACGCTACATGGACATACTGATCAGCTTTCCGGGCGCCATGCTGGTGCTGGCGCTGGTGGTAGGTTCGGTCAAACGCAATTTCGATCGTGTCTATAAGAAGATCGAAGCGTATCAACTGGAATTTCATGAAGACTTAACTCTGGCCAGCAATCTACAAAAGAGCGTTTATGAGTTCGATCCGACTCTGGCCAGCGGCTATGATATCGCGGTAAAGGTGCAGCCATCGGGAGAGTTGAGCGGCGATGTCTTCGATGTTTCCCGACCCGCCCCGGAGCGTTTGCGCATCTTTCTGGCGGACGCCCGCGGCCACGGTATAAACGCTTCCCTGTCCGCAATGTTGATTAAAAGCGAATGGGCCAATTTGAATCAGAGTTCGCTTTCCCCGGGTCGTTCCTTATGGTTGCTCAATCGACGCATAGTAAATCGCTATAAAGACAATGTTACTTTTTCGGCGGTGCTATTGGATCTATCCGAACGCGATTTGATTTTTTGTTCGGCCGGCCACCTGGTGCAATATCTGGTAACACCGGACGCCATCAAAGAATTATCCAGCACGGGACCGCCCATCGGCATGCTGGATGATAGCAACTATTACGAAGAGACGTTAGAGCTGACACCGGAATCTCGATTGGTGCTGTTTACCGACGCCCTGACCGAGCAACGCGATCCTACCGGGCAGGAAATAGGCGTGCAGTGGTTGAAAGAACTGCTGCATAAATCCGATCTGTCCGCGCAAAAGATGCTGGATACCATTCTCAAGCAATACGCCTCGCGTCTGGGACAATCGCACAATAAGTTGATTCTGGCCGACGATCTCACTCTGTTGATTGTAGGACCGCAATAGCGGGTAACGTCGTTTATAATTCACTTTTGCCGGAATACCGTTCATTTTAAGGCGCAACATGGACTTCACGGAACAAAATCCCTATGAATCAAAGCAAACCGGAATGCAGGAGCCGGTACTGACCAGGCCGGAACGTGCGTTTCGGGTAACTCACGCTCTGGCGCTGATCCTCTCGATTGCCAGCCTGCTGTTCGGTCTCCTGACCGGCCTGACCTTATTGATTCAAATTGACGAGGCCGGCTTAGAATTTCATCCGACCGAGCATTTTTCCATTGTCGGAATATCACTCGGTTTTTTCTGGATCAGCGTGCTGAATATAGTACTATTCGTAGGGCGTAGCTATTCCGTTTTACCCGCGTTGTCGGGTTCGCTCATCTCGGCCTTTGGTATCATGGGATTCTTTATGGAACTCGAGCATCACTTTGCCGGTACAATCGAGAATCAGGTGGCGGGTATAATTCTGGTTGTTTTGCTGGAAACGATCGGCGGAGGGTTGGGACTCTTCTCGTTGGCCCGTCATCGCAAGATCAATCGACGTCCGAATGCGGGCGATCCGCGCGCACCCGGTACTCCGTATTGAACGCGTTTTGAAAGCGATAGTATGAATGGCCTTCGGCATCCGTACCGATTTCTTGCAGATAGTCCGGCTCGTACGGGACTTTGCCGCCGCCGCCCGGTAAATCAATCATGTAGCGCGGCAGAGCGATGCCGGGATTGCGTCCGCGCAACTCGCGCAAAATATTCCGACCGGTTTCAATGGGCACGCGAAAGTGAGCCACGCCGCGCACTTCGTCACAACGATGCAGGTAGTACGGTTTTATACCGGCGCGCAATAATGTCAGAATCAAATCTTCTTGATCCTGTACGGTATCGTTCACGTTGCGCAACAATACCGATTGATTGAGTACCAGAACGCCCGCCATGCGCAGTCGTCGTACGCTATCGAAAGCCTGCGGACCGACTTCGGCGGCATGATTGAAATGTGTTACCAGGGTCAGCGGGTAATGAGCGCGCAAAATCGAACACAACTCATCGGTAATACGCATGGGCAATGTAACCGGCATGCGCGTGTGAATGCGAATGCTGATTATGTGCTGTATGTTTTTCAGTTCCGCGAGCATTACACCGATTTGCGCGTCCGTCAGAGTCAACGGATCGCCGCCGGACAGGATCACCTCTTTGATCTCCGTATGCGACGCGATATATTCCAGTATGGCGCTTTGTTCCGATTTGCGCGGGGCCGAATCGGCGTGAGAGACCTTGCGCTTGCGCAGACAAAAGCGACAATAAACCGCGCAATGATGGGAAGTATACCATAACACCCGATCCGGATACCGATGGGTCAAACCCCGAACGGGCATGTGCCTTTCTTCCGCCAACGGATCCGGGTCGGCGTAGATACTCGCATCCAGTTCGTCCGGTGCGGGAAGTATTTGTTCCAGCACCGGACAGTGGCCGTTCTCATCCGGATTGATTAAAGACAGATAGTACGGTGTGAGCGCAAACCGAAAGCTGCGCGCCAGCGACCGATCCGCTTCCAGGGCCAGCCGGAGACGTTGTTGAATGCGCGCGTGTTGCAGACGAGGATGTTCCAGCAGGGAGCTTGTTTCCCTGATTTGATGGCGTAATTGCCATTGCCAATCGGCGTGGATTTCATCCGCTTTCGTGGGAAACAAATGTTTGACGGCCCGCACCATAATCAAAAATCTACCCGCCATGATTAATCCGATCGATTTGAAAAAAGGCACCGTGATCAAACTTGATGGCGATCTTTATTCGGTTTCATTTTCGCAATTTGTCAACCCCGGTAAGGGCAGCGCATTCGTGCGAACAAAATTGAAACACTTACAGAAAGGCAACGTAATTGAACGAACTTTCAAGTCGAACGAAAAACTGGACGAT
>JAGRMX010000289.1 GCA_020441025.1 Leptospiraceae bacterium | reverse complement strand
GGTGGAAGACCTGGCGGGTTATGATGACGGGGCCGAGTTCGCTTTTAATTTTCGTAACTCATCGTTGGAAGGTCGGGAATTTTCCATGCGCGATTATCAGCGGCGCTCCGTGGAAGTGTTCCACGCCAACGGCAGTCGCGAAGGCGGCTCCGGCGTGATTGTGCTGCCCTGCGGCGCGGGCAAGACCATTGTGGGCATCGGTGTAATGCAAATTGTAGGCGCGCAAACATTGATTCTGGTTACCAATACCCTGTCCATTCGCCAGTGGAAAAATGAAATCCTGGATAAAACCAATATCAAGGAAGAGGACATCGGCGAATACAGCGGCGAGAAAAAAGAAATCAAACCGATTACAATCGCAACGTATAACATCATCACCCATCGCAAAAAGAAGGGCGGCGAGTTCACCCACTTTAATATCTTCAGCGCCAACAACTGGGGATTGATCGTATATGATGAGGTCCATTTACTACCGGCGCCCGTATTCCGCATGACCTCCGAGCTACAGGCCAAACGTCGTCTGGGACTCACCGCAACGCTGGTCCGGGAGGACGGTCTGGAAGAGGATGTATTTTCACTGATTGGTCCTAAGAAATACGATGTGCCCTGGAAAGAGCTGGAAAAACAATCCTGGATTGCCAACGCCCGCTGCATTGAAGTACGCGTGGACATGGATGAAGACCTGCGCATGCAATACAGTCTGGCGGACGACCGGGAGAAATATCGACTGGCTTCCGAGAATCCCGAAAAAATCCGTGCTATTGAAATGATCTTAAAGGAACACGGTCGCGAGAATGTTTTGATAATCGGACAGTACATCGATCAACTGGAAAAACTCTCCCAGCATTTCGATTTTCCGTTGATTACGGGCAAGACACCGCTGACCGAACGCGAACGTCTGTATGCCGGCTTTCGCACCGGAGAAGTACCCTGCCTGATCGTATCCCGGGTGGCCAACTTTTCCATTGACCTGCCGGATGCTTCCATTGCCATTCAGGTCAGCGGAACCTTCGGTTCGCGCCAGGAAGAAGCCCAGCGCCTGGGTCGGGTTTTGCGTCCCAAACAGGGCGACAACACCGCCTT
Organism: Leptospiraceae bacterium; assembly: GCA_020441025.1. GTDB lineage: Bacteria > Spirochaetota > Leptospiria > Leptospirales > Leptonemataceae > JAGRMX01. The sequence goes on along the minus strand of JAGRMX010000289.1, from coordinate 3,790 downwards.
CTTTTATTCGCTGGTCAGTCGCGACACGACCGAAGAACGGTTCGGTCAGAATCGACAATTATTCCTGACCGAGCAGGGTTATGAGTACCAGATCTATACCTACGATCAATTCAAGGAATTGAGCGGTAATGTGCGCGAGACCATTCTGCAAAGCTGAATTGTATTAAAAATTTAGTTTTTCGAATGCGGTCAACCGCCGGTCGGTAAACAAGGCTTGCATGTAATTCTTTTAGCACACGAACTCATAAATATTAAATGAGTTCCGGCAGGCGACTTGCTTGCTATAGTACTATCATCATACCGTCCACCCGACGGTTCATAACAGCATGACCGGCAGTCAATGGATACTCTGGGGCTCGGCGCTATCCCCCTTTTTTCTGAAAACCCGCTCCATGCTGGACTACTATGGCTGGACCTATCGAGTGCTGCCGGATGAAGGCGGCTTACTGGAAAACCTTTCTTACGCGTTGCGCTGGTGGTCCATCCGAAGCGGCAGTAGCGCTGTCACCCATCCACGGCTAACCGAACTGGATGAATTGCCGCTGGTACCGTATCTGCTGGGTCCGGATAGTATAAACCTGTACGACTCATCCGCCATCGGCGAATGGCTTGATCATAACCAACACCGCAAACCCACTGCCGGCCCGATACCCGGAAACATTCAGGTAATTGCCGGGGAATCGCCCGAAATTGCGCCTCTGTTGCCTGATGAAGACCCGGCCATACGATTTGTAATTCGCCTTATTGATGAATATTTTGATGAATTCGGCCTGTATATGGCTCATCATAATCGCTGGAAAGTATCCGCAGGGGATAACCGCGCCGGTGAACGTCTGGCCCACGAAATGCGCAATGTGGTCTTTTTTTTGCGTCCCATAATTGCCCGACGATTCAGCGCCCGTCAGGTACGCCGCATGCCTTATCTGTTCAGCATTGCGCCGCCCGGTTTTCAGTTACCCGATTTACCTCCCGAACTGCAACCGCCCGCTCATTATGATTTTCCGCCCACACACGCTTTACTGGAAAACTGTTTTGAGCAGTTGTTGAAAGCACTGGAACCGATATTTCAGAAACAGCGCTTTCTGCTGGGAGATCGATTCACTCTGGCGGACGCCGCTCTATACGGACAGTTGGGCATGAACCTTTCCGATCCGGAGGCGGCCAGCTGGATACAACAATGGGCGCCCCGGCTGTACAGCTGGTTGCTGCGCATTGAGCGCGCCGATTTCAGCGAACATAATAATACGGGCCGCTTACAACTGCATAAGGGCCTTGTGCCACTGTTAAAGGAAATCTGCCGGATATACCCACCCTTAATGGTGGCCAATGAAAAGGCCTATATGCGATACCGATTAGAGGGCGTCATAGTTTTTAACGAACCGGCCTACCGAAAAAATCAAGCTTTGTTCGATACACAACTGGGCGGTCAATACATCCGATCTGTGGTTAAGACCTTTCAGGTAAAAACCTGGCGCTCGCTGCAAACCGAATGGGTGCGTATGCAATCGGCATCCAAAAAGAAGCTGCTGCGTATCCTGCCCCGCCGTCACGGCTTGGATCCGGATTGAAGCGCTAATTCAACCTGACGAATCCGGGTGCGACGACTCAGCGCTAATTCAATCGACTTTAAAACGAGAAGTAAATAAAATTACCGGCCACGTCGCCGTACATGCTCACCAGCAGTCCCACCACAATCAATCCCATAAAGGTGATGGCATAGCGCGCATCGAATCCTCTCCAGACGGGTCCGGTACGAAACTTTGCGACCAGTCCCTGATAATATTGAGGAATGTTAAATAAGAAAGCCAGTATGCATAGACCCAGGAAGCCTTCCACATTTTTTATAGGCAACGCACGTTGAAGCGTGAAAATCCCTTCCAGCATTTCCCAGCTTTCTACAATGGTGGGTGCTCGAAATAAAAACAGTCCCATATAGAATCGAAAGAAAGACCAGATGACTCGTACGACATTACCGAATGTGGATTCCGGAAGAATGCGTATGCCCTTTTCATCCAGCTCACGTTCGATGCCCATATCTATGCCGATATACATACCCCAGAGCAACATGGACCAGTCCGCTCCGTGCCAGAGTCCGCCCAGCGCCATGGTAATAATCAAATTGGTATGTACGCGCCACTTGCCGGCCCGCGATCCGCCCAGCGGAATGTAAATGTAATCCCGCAACCAACTGGAAAGCGTAATGTGCCAGCGGCGCCAGAACTCCCGGGTCGATCTGGATAAAAAGGGCCCGGCAAAGTTTTCCGGTACTTCGTATCCGAGCATTTTGGAAAGGCCGCGGGCCATATCGGTATAACCGGAAAAATCCGTGAAAACCTGAGCGGCGAACCCGAGCGGCGCCAGAACCAGGGCCACTGCGTCATATTGATCCGGATTGGAGAAGATCGGAGCAATCACAATGCCGATGCGATCCGCAATCAGCACCTTCTTTACGGTTCCCAATAGCAGCAAGAGAACGCCCTGAAACATGCGATCTTTCGTGGGTGTCGGATGATCAATCTGCGCAATGAAATCGCTGGCCCGCATAATGGGACCGGCGATGAACTGCGGAAAAAAAAGGATGAATATCAGGTATTTGCGAAACGGCACTCGCTCGTTGATGACGCCGCGATAGCTATCCACCAGAAAGGCCACAATCTGAAATGTGTAGAAACTGATGGCGATGGGCAGTGTAATTTCGTAATTGTAATCATTCAGCCAATTCGTATGCAGATCTTCCAGATAAGCGTTGCCGATCAGATAACCCACGCTCTGGGCGATCATGTAGAAGTATTTAAAGAAAAACAGATTGCCTAAATCGACGATCAGGCCTAAGATCAACAGGAGCTTGCTTTTGTACCGCAGCAGGACTATGCTGAGTGCGTAGTTGAATAAAATCAACGTCAGAAACAGCAACAGGAAGGGAAAGCTATACCAGGCATAGAATATCAGACTGGTGACGACAATCAGGATGTGCTTGCCTTTCAGCGGTAACAACCAATACAGATTGAATACCAGAAAAAACAGCAGAATGAAGACCGCCGAATTGAACAGCATGGTATTCGCCAAAAAGAGCGGCCACGAGCCGCTGTCAATCAGGACCGATCTGCATCAAAGCACTGTGGGGGAAAGCCAACGTGGCCGAGATTGAAATCAACGCGGATAGAGTGCTGGTGCGATTGGACGCGCCGGCAACCACCGAACTGACCCGGGAAGAACTGGTATTCCCCGAGAATATCCGACACATTCTCCTGGATTGCCGGGGAGTGAAGATGATTACGTCGCTTCCATTGGCCGCCATCATGCTGATGCTCGACCGTGAAAAGCGCCGATCCCAACTGGAATTCCTGAATGTGGAACCGGAATTACGACACCTGCTGGAACGCACCGGTCTGGCGCGCTGGCTCAAGATCCACCCGCCCGGTACCGATCAGGATGTGTGACCCCCATGCACGCACCGGTCAGATCGACTCGAAATTGTCGGAACTCCGCGGATTGGCGGCCATTCTCGCAGGCAACTATCCAGGGGAAATCCGGCCCGGCCGACGGGAAAATGCTTGCCCTACAGCTTAGAATCATTATACTTTTTACGGGATTGTAAAAACGAGGGAGAATCATGCACCGAGGAATCTATGGGAAAAGCAAGCGCGAAGTTGCTGATATCCTGAAAGACCGGGGTATCAACCCAACCACACAGCGCATCGAAATCGCTCACTTTTTGCTGCAAAAGCCTCAGCATTTATCCGCTGATGAAGTGCTCCATCAATTGAACAGCGAGTACGAGCAGGTGAGC
>JAGRMX010000288.1 GCA_020441025.1 Leptospiraceae bacterium | reverse complement strand
CAATCGGCATGTGGGCATTCGTCTGTTGGATGGCGGTAAGATAATCTATGATGAACATCATCCCGAAGATCCGGACTTTGATGCCGATCCGCTGTACACTACAAAAATCAATGTGCCCATGTACGGCCGTATCTGGGAATTCGACATGCGCAGCGATAGCACATTCAGAGCGCTTTCGTTCAATCCCCAACCGTTCACCATTTTGATCGGCGGTGTGGCCATTGACGTCATGTTGATGTTTTTATTCATCGGACTGACTCAGAGCAATCGCAAAGCCGCCGCGTACGCCGATCGGGTGACCATCGAACTCCGTAAGCGCAAAGAAGAACTGGAGAAGCGGAATACCACCCTGCACGAACAATCGGAAAAGATTATGCAGGCCCGCCGGGACGCGGACACCGCCCGACTGGCGGCCGAAAAAGTAGCCCGGGCCCGCGCGGCCTTTCTGGCCATCATGAGTCATGAATTACGCACTCCGCTGAACGGCGTGATCGCCTCGGCCGAACTATTGCCGGGCGCTTCCTCGGAAAACGAACGCGGCGAGTTGATTGAGACCATTTTACATTCGGGTCAGACCCTGCTGGCGTTAATAAACGACATTCTCGATTTTTCCAGATTGGAAGCCGGTAAAGTACAATTAACTCCGCGGGCCACGTCTATTAAAGACGCATTCGATGAAGTCATTCTTGTACTGCAATCTATGATTGCCTCGCATCATGATACGGTTACCCAATACATCGCTCCCGATGTACCTGCGCGAATTTTCATCGATCCGTTACGACTGGAGCAAATTCTACTGAACCTGACTTCCAATGCGGTTAAGTTTACCGATTACGGCGCGGTCCGGTTAAAGTGCTCGGTTGAAGAACTGTCGGCTGACCAGGTTAGTTTATTATTCGAAGTCATTGATAGCGGAATTGGTATCAATGATACTTCGGAAATCTTTAATGAATTCATGCAGGTACGCTCGACTGACAATCAGGGCCAGGGTGGCACCGGGCTGGGTCTGGCCATCTGCAAACGACTGGTGGAGGCCATGGACGGTGAAATAGGAGTGGAAAGCGAATCCCGGGCCGGATCGCGATTCTGGTTTCGCGTGCGCGCACCTATCGCCCCTGAAACCACACAGGCAAGCGAATTATCCGCTAACGTCCAACAGGGTTCTGACGCACTGACCCGGGGAGAGGCGCTGGTGGTAGATGACAATGAAATCAATCTGTCTATTACGGTGCGAATGCTGAAACACCTGGGCTGGAAAGCGGATCAAGCCCGCGATGGCCGGGAAGCCCTGGAAGCCGCACGCCACAAAAGATATCATTTAATTTTCATGGATTGTCGCATGCCCGTTATGGACGGTTATGAGGCTACACGCCGCATTCGTGAATTAAGACCGATGGGCGAGCCCATTATCGCCCTGACCGCCAACGCGTTGCCGGAAGACAAACAACGTTGCCTGGCGGTCGGCATGTCCGATCACCTGGGTAAACCGATTGATCTGGAACATATGCGCAATATATTGATAAAGTGGGGACCGCAATCGGAACAATCTTCCGAAGTGAGTACGCCGGAAAGCGCGGGCACCTGAATTTCAGTTACACGCATGCATGAAAGGATTAATCGTCCAGATCGGTCAGATGATAAACGCGCACGCTTTCTTTCTTCCCGCGCACATGTGTGAGCTGAACCGGTCGTACCTGTGCTCGCGCTCCCAGAGTATCTCTGGTGATGCCATCAATAAATAAATCCACATTGGCCCGCTTGGTCAGGGCTTCCAACCTGGCCGCCAGATTCACCGGGTCGCCCAGCACGGTATAATCCAGACGATGCACCGAACCGACATTACCGACGAAAACTCGACCGGTGGCGATGCCCATACCGATGCGAATAGGCTCTTTTAAAAATGACGGACGAAAGGAATTGAATGTATTTAAATGCGCGCGAATGCGTAATGCCGCCCGGGCGCAATTCAGTACGTCCTCGCGGCCCACATGCGGTACGCCAAAAGTTGCCAGGAAACCATCGCCGCGAAAGGCGGTAATGGAACCGCCCTGACCGAATACTAAATCCGCCAGGTCGGCAAAAAAATCGCTCAAAAAATGCGCCAGCTCCTCCGGCTGCACTTCTTCCGCCATGCGGGTGGAATCGCGTAGGTCACAGATTAGAGTGGATGCGGTTTGCAGGCGTCCACCAATTTCCGTGCTGATTTCACCGGAGAGTAGCGCGTCGGAAAAATCTTTGGGAAAATATTTTTTCAATATGTCGCGCTCTTTTTCTACCTGGGATTTCATACGCGAAAGTTCTTTGCGTTGCGTGATCGTATCGATATAGTTACGCAACTTGAGCTCAAACTCGATGAAACTGTACGGTTTGCGAATATAATCGTGTGCACCGTACTCCAGGCAGGCCTGTACGATCTCATGTTCGGTGTTTGCGGATTGAACCACAAACAGACAATCCGGGCGATTGCGAGCGTTCACGCTTTTTAAAATATCGATGGCGTTTATATCTGACAGAAAGTAGTCCAGCAGCACTATGTCCGGCCTTTCGCCGGCGATTATTTCGCAGGCCTCCGCGCCGGAAGCTACCAGAGTGCAATGATCCGTAAAGCGCCCGGTTAATTTACAAATGGGTTCCGCGATGATAGGATCATCCTCGGCAATCAGAATCCGGATTGATTCAGAATTCATCAGGCCACCTCCGCGGACGTACGCGTCTCCACAAAAGGCAACTCCACCGTGAAAGTCGTACCCTGATTGCGCCCGGTTCGAACTTTAATGATGCCGCCCGCTCTACGGATTTCCATTTTTAACAGGTCCAGGCCGACACCGCGACCACCATCCTGTGATGCGTTTTGCCGGGTGGAAAACCCGGGCTGAAATAAAGCCCGGATCAACTCGGATTCCGACATTGACTCCGCGTTTCGCTCTTCCGGATTTATACGCTCTCGCACCCGATCAAAGTCGATGCCGGCGCCATCGTCCTGTACGGTCAGAATCAACATTTCATTGCGTTCAATAATATTTACCCGGATGCTGCCTTCCGGTTGCTTGGAAGCCCGGGTTCGCAAATCGGGCGTTTCAATACCATGCACCACGGAATTGCGAATCAACTGCACAAGTGTGGTTCGAAGCAATCGCAAACTGGCATGATCCAGTTCAAAGTCGGCTTCAAATCGCATCTTAACCAGCTTGCCTTCCCGTTCGGCGATGCTCTGAATCAAATCTTCCAGATTGGCCTGCAGCAACTGTAGCTCGCCGTCCATATCGCCATCCGCACCGAACTGCTTGAGTTGCTGAAATTGTTCGCCCATATTGAGAGCCGCCCGACGTAGATTGTCCAGATCCCCCACCGGTTCGATCAAATCCAGGGCCTTCAAATGCGAATTATGCGCCAGACGATCGATGGTATCTTCCATGCGATGGCATATACTCACGAAATAATCCAGACGCAGCAGGGCCGCGTTGCCTTTGATACCGTGCACGCATCGATAAATGCGATTCAGTATTTCTCGAAAATCCTTACTGTCGCTATTGTCCTGTAAGAACGCGGACAGATCGCGTAACTCGATTTCGGTTTCACCTAAAAACGAGTGAATCAACGCGGGGCGAACGGATAACAACTGTGAAATCATTTCGATTCGTTGCCTGGATTTTTCTTCCTGCTGGCGAATTTCATTTTCCAGGCGCACCGCTTCGGTTTTATCCGCAATCGAACAGAAAACGCGATCGGTTTGCTTATTATCGACCGTCGGGATTCGGGTGAATTGAAACTGCAAATGACGTTTCACCGAACCGTTGTGCGTATGAATAGTAGCTTCCACGTCGGTAAGCGGATTCAAGAACTCAAGCTTACGCGCCGGCAATCGTCCCTGGAAAAGCAAATCCAGATAATCGGTAATCGATTCACGGTTCATTCCGGAAATGCCGGCGATCAATTCGGCGAAGTTGCGGCCGGCAATACGCTCCGCTTCCAGAATACGCAAAGCCGACTCGGAATGGGAAGGTTGAATAATGTGTCGGTCGTCCAGCAACAGCAAGCCTTCACCGACCTGATTTAAAATCGTTTCCGTTTCCCTGCGGGCCATATCCAGTTGCTGATTTGCACGGTCCTTGCTGACTACGAAATAAATGATCAGGGCTACGATAAACAAACTGACAAACGAAATATTCAGAGCGAACAACACCGCCGAATAACCTTCCGGTATCATTCCCGGAAAGTAGCCGTCCAGAACGGCGAGCGCCCCAATCAATATTAGATAAAGTACAGTCCAGTACACGGCCGATCGTACGCGCTGGTAGGTAATACTGGAAACGAGTGATAACAGCGACCACAGAGTTACGGCACCGGTTACATGAAATCCACCTAACAACAATTGAAACGCCACCGGTAAAAGCAGGCTGATGAATACCTGGAAGAAGCGGGCGACACGAAAATTTTTAGTAAAATATAAAAAAACGAAATTCAGAATTGTGAGGATCGTATATCCGTATGGAATAATCGCAGGTCGCCAGATGCCAAAATACAGAACCAGACTACCCCAGACCAATCCGCCAATGGCCATAAGCGCGCCCTGATATACCAGTAAGCGGCGCTGGGTGCTTTCCTTTTCGTCCAACCCGGGAACTACACCGATGTCACCCAGCGCAGAAATCAGCCGCTTAATCATTTACGTCATTGATCCCGATAACCAGCGAAAAGCGGTGCTCATTCCATTGGATTGGAATCAGGTAGCGCGGTTCACGCATACGCAATTGCGGGCCATTCCCGGTAATGATCATGGGAACACTGATACGCAGACCGTTGCCAAAAACTTTTTGCCCGTTGCCGGCGATTGTATTCGCCAATTCACCGGCCGCATCCAGAATGTTTTCATCACTGCGTTCCGATTCCGGGTTGAAGCTGGCCAACA
>JAGRMX010000287.1 GCA_020441025.1 Leptospiraceae bacterium | reverse complement strand
GGATGTTTTTTTTGATTTCGCGCACAGGATCGCCGTGAAAAGCGCGGTGTAACAACTGGCGAATATCGCTTACCGGAAGCGCCCGGCCGCGCTCTTCTTCCTGCGCCATACGTCCCGCCATTTGCGCCAGTTCCTGACCGCGCAAACGCCGATCGATGGCCTTGCGGGCGTGGGTTCTCTCCGGGAATCCGGTCCGCAAGGCCGAAAGAATATGCACCTGTTTATCCAGTGAAAACGGCGCGATTTCATCGAACAACTGGGCATCGAATTTCTGATGCACAATATTTTGATAGATCGTAAAGATTGTAGGCCAAACCGGTTTGAATTCCTCATCCGCCAGACAGGCGCTCAGATAATCGGTCTGAGCCTGAATACGCGCTTTGAGATCCTGGCGATGCTGTTGTTCGAGTTCCGCCAGGCGCATATGCACTTGCTTGAGCAGTTCGGGCGGCGCGTCCTGAAAACTATCGCGATAGTTCAACAGGCGCGGAATTAAGTTCGGTTCCCTGGCAATTAAGGCCTCATCCTGCCGCAGTTGCTCGATAAGATGATCCATGAAGGCGCGCATCTCCGCCGGTGTCAGACGGCGCGCCATGTTACTCAGCATGCCCATCAAGCGACCGAACAAATTCTCGGGCACCGTCAGGATCTGTTCGAACTCACGATGATGTTCTTGAAAGCGATCGTTATTGTAGGCCTGAATAGCGCGATTGAATCGTTCTTCCGGATCTTTAATGGCGAGTATGGCCTGCGCCTCCGCGCGCACCTCATCCATACTGCGACTGAGCTGTGCCTCAATATCGCTCAATTCGTTGCGCTTATCTTCCAGATAGACTTCTAATTCATCGGTTACGTGCTCGCCGGATTGGGCGGCCAATTCAGCCAGTTCCCCGTCATCGGTCGACGGCAGTACAACCGGTTCGGCGTAGGCCGATTCTTCCCCGGCCGATGTTTGATCTTCGGCGTCCTCAGAATCGAGATACTGTGTTTCTGATAGTTGCGACTCGGGGGGCACTGTGGATGGCGCTGCGGCAATCAAATCTTCAGGTGGTTCTTCCGCAGGCGATTCCGCTGCGGTCGACTCATCCGAATAATCGACACCGGCTTTCTCTTCATCGATGGAATCGTCCGTGGTATCGGTATCGACGACGCCATCTGCTGTATTATTCCATTCCGACGTTGCGGCCGCATCCCCCGTCGCTTCGGCGACAATACCAGGACGTTCCTGATCCAGTGCGGACAGCGAATCCTGAAACTCATGTTCGGCCGCATCGCGTTCATCATTTTGTTTTAAAAGATCACGCAGATGATTGGCGAAACCGTGCAGCACCGGATTCTGCTCCAACCTGGTGATGTACATGACGGCGCCGGCCCGACCGCGTCGTCGCAGACAACTCAAGAAATCCGCTTCCACCAGGTCCCGCGCCTGCTCGCGATGAGCGAGCGCTTCCTGCTTGAGCCGGAATTGTCCGCGCTCGATTTCTTTCAGCTGACCGGCCAGCATGCGATCATAAGAACGCACCACTTCATCCAGAAAGATTAGCGCCATTTCGTGACCTTCGTTCTTTTCGATGCGAGCCAGAATACCGCTGAGGCTGCGGGGATTCAGTTCGTTCCGACCGGCCAGCTCAGCGATTTCTCGGCTGAACGGCTCGGCGCGTTTCTGAAAATAAGGTCCGTAAAAGTAGCCCGCGGCTATGTGACGTCGACTGCGGGGATGCAACAGCCGGGCCAGTCCGATTTCAAAATCGTACAGAGTTCCGAACGATACATTGCGTTCTTTCAATATGCGCGAGATATTGCGCGCGCGTTTCACCAACCAGAATCTATTGGTATAGTTGATCAACGATTGCAGCATTTCACGCCGGGTATCGGCGTCGTTCTGCGCGAATTGCGTGGCGAAGTGATCATCCAGCGAACCGCTGTCCCGATCCTTTTTTTTCCCAAAAAAGAGCACAATCCTATCCGTTCGAACAAATCGGCCGGATGAGCGCCGTCCATCCGGCGTCAATCCAATCGCTTTGGTAGCAACCGACTATACGATGTGTTCTATTCCTGCGGGTGGTGTGTAAAGAAATTAGCGATTCCACATTTATCGGATGTAAAATGGTTTCACACGCAATGCGCGGCATGAGAAGGGTATGAATGGCGGACATCCGCCCGGAGACAGGACATGTACAAAGGGGAAAAAATCAATTCCATCTCACATCTGGTGGGAGCCGCCCTCAGCCTGGGTGGTTGGGTGGTGCTGATTGTCTTCGCATCTCTGACCGGCGACAAATGGCGCATTATCAGCGCCGTCATATACGGCTTCACCCTGTTTTTAATGTTTCTATTCTCTACTCTGTATCACAGTTTTCGCAATCGGCCCAAATATGTGTTTCGCATTCTGGATCACATTGCCATCTATCTGTTGATTGCCGGCACATACACTCCGTTCTGTCTGGTATTGTTGCGGGACGGCAGCGGTTGGTTGATTATGGGTCTGGTCTGGGGCCTCGCGGTAATTGGAATTGTTTTTAAAAGTCTGTTTGTAGAAAAGTTTGAACTGGCCTCGACGGCCATATACGTTCTTGCCGGTTGGACCATCCTGCTGGACATCGGCACCGTCTGGAACGCACTCCCTTTCGGCGGCCTGCTCTTTCTGGTACTGGGCGGCGCCCTGTACACCATCGGCGCCGTATTCTTTCTGATGGATAACATCCTGCCGCGCAATCATGAGATCTGGCATTTCTTAATTTTGAGCGCCGCGCTGGCTCACTATTGCTGCGTATTCTTTTATGTAATTTGAATCAGGTTATCCGATCGGCGGCGCGACAATCCGCGCCACCGGAAACGTTAATCTGAACAAGAAACAGAGCCGATATACGACACGACGTTCAATTGCAGGGTCGCTCCATTCCTATCATGTAACAGTTTGTACGCCAGCTACCACCGGACAGCTCTTTCCATTCACCGTTCTTTTTGCCCATAACCATCTCGCCTTCGGCGATCTTAGCGCCGCCCGGGCCGTAAACAGTCCACATGCCGTTCTGTCGCGGCCAAGTGATTTTCAGACTATCCGTTTTCACGTCAAACTGCACCAGACCGGCGGCGACTTCACCCTTGCCGACCATGCGTCCATTCTCGTACTGCTCCCACTCTACCGGGGAAAAATCATTGCCGTCAAACCGGAAACGCGCCGCTACCTGACCGTTCTTCTCCCAGAATGTCCACCAACCCATGCGCGTGTGTTCCCGATTACCGGACGACATTTTCTCACCGGTCTGGTAATACTCGGTCCAGGTTCCCGATCGCTTGCCGGTTTCACGACTGTACTGTCCTTCCATGGCCAGGTTGCCATCGGGAAAGAAAATCTTCCACGAACCGAAGCGCTTGCCACAGTTCTCGCGTTCTCCCTGAGGCGGATTGGCCAGGCAGGCCGAATCGGCATAGTAATTGCCTTCGCCCAACAACTCACCGTTGGGATGAAAGAGTTTTACGGGGCCGTCGCGGAGACCGCTGCTGTAATTTCCCTTGAACGAAACGAACCACTTGCCGGTTTCTTCATTACGAGAACATTCTTCCCATTCCCCGGATTTATAGCCTTCGTGAAATGACCCGCTGGATATGCAGTCGCTGTTTAATGCGTGCCGGATCTCCCAGCGCCCGCTGCGCAATGCGTTCACGTTGTCGCCGCGCTCCTTCCATTCCTGCGTTCCCGGAAAATAGACGATCTCCTGGCCGTTTAACTTATCATTGGCGTAAGTTACGCTTTTCAGCAGTTTCCCGTCGCTGGTATAGTTTTTCCAGACGCCCTGACGCTTGCCGTCCACGTATGGTCCTTCCCAGTTCAACGCCGTGCTTTCGGTAAAGTACACCTTCCAGTCTCCGGTGCGATTCAATCGCGCCAGGCCGCCGGATTCATAATCCTCCACCTCGTCGCAGGTCTTGCCCGGCGGCACCTGCGCCGGGCCTTCTTCTTTGATAAGATCGTACTTCGTATCTTTCTTTACCAACCATAGCCCGTTGCCCCGGCATTCGGCCTCGAATACGAATCGTTCGCCTTCGCCACCTTCGTCAGTGGACTCGCAGGCCCCAAATACGGGCACCAGCAATAAAACCAACAGACTCATGAATGCGACCCGACTGCCGCTTTTATTCCGCACAATCAATCTGGACATATCCGCTCCCCTGTACTCTGGTGGCTTCACGACCACTATCAAAGCACACACAATGATCATCTTTTATGAAATCTCCGGTGGCAAACAAAAACTCGCAATCTCGCACCGGCATTCGCTCAATGCAAAAGTGTCTGCGTTTACGCACCCAGTAATAATTGCATGGTCCCGAATCCGCAGGCGGACGGGCCACCGGAATATTTGCGGTATTGCCGGCCTGTTCGGTTTTACAGGCAAACGGTACCAATCCACAGCATATCAATGAGAATAATATAACTGTACGCATCGTATCTGGAATACCCGGACTCAATCGCGGACGCGATGGCTCACGCTGAGTACCATAAATCAGATTCCGCCCATCAGGCAATTACTATTGGACGAGTTGCCGGGCACGAAGGATCAATGCCGCATGTTATTTCGGGCCGTTCCATTAGCTCCGATGCGGAATACACTGCGATTTCCTCGCTGGAGTCGATTCCGGTTATGGCCGGTCGGTAAGTCCTCACAGGCAATCGGCCTGTTCCTGTTGGTATCGAGCGGTCTTGTGACCTGCGAGGCGTCCGGACCACCCTACAGACACGATTCACCCGGGACGGCCGCTCCGATTGTCGGCGCCTATCGTTTTCAGCCACCGCTTCAGTTTTACGCCCGCAATCAGCGTGGAGCGGTTTACTTTGAGCCGGGGCGCGGTCGAGAACCGCGTACCTATTTTTATCTGCGCATGCTGGGAATGGACAATCAAGGCGCTCTGCGAGTCCGGCAGTACGAAGGCCTGGCGCAAATTACCGCCCAGGGGCAACGT
>JAGRMX010000286.1 GCA_020441025.1 Leptospiraceae bacterium | reverse complement strand
GCCTGCACTATCTCCGCCCGGGTCCCGGTAGGCTTGCGTTTGTTCCCATGGCGACGAGCGTTACGCATGGTCTTTAGATAATCGCTTTCATCCAGTTCCGCCAGATACTCCTGTGCGGCAGCGGACTCGTCCCTGATTTGATCCGGACTTTCGCCCATCGGTTCCGGCACGGTAGCATGCCGGCCGTTTTCCGTTGCCGCCGGCATTGTCGTTGTCGTCGGAGCAGCGCGCCGTATGCGTGGCACCGCCTCGGCCAGTCGCTCCAGCAACTGCGGTAAATTCCAGCGTGACTTCGCTGAAATGGGAATCGGACGGATAATACCGGCTTCATAAAACTCCAGCAAAGCTTCATCCCGGTGTTCGGGGCCATCAACTTTGTTTACGGCATACACCACCGGTCGGTCCGGAAACTTCCGACGAATCAGATTCAGAAAATCCTGATCGAAAGGCGCCATGGCAGGCGCTTCAAACAGAATCAAAATCACGTCGACGTTCTGTAAGTAATTCAATGCCCGGTCCAGAATAACCTGTTCGAGCGCGTTCGGATTTTCAATGTCCAGTCCGGGCGTGTCGGACAGGATGAAATGATAATCGTTGCGTTGAATTTCAACTTCCAGTATGTCCCGCGTCAATCCGGGGAAGGCATCCGTAATGGCCCGACGGCGACCGTAGAGGGTATTCAACAGAGTTGACTTGCCCACGTTGCGCCGACCAACCAGGGCCACTCTTGCCAGTTTTCTATGTGCGGAAGGCATAACTTTTTTAAATTGATGGGATTACTTTACAATCGAATGGAATTGGTACGATTGCAAAGCATTAACGATTCGCGTCACGCAGGGCCCGTTCGATTTCTCGTTTGGCCTGGGTTTTCTTTTCCGTCTCGCGGTGGTCGGCCAGCTTCTTTCCGCGTCCCAATCCCAGTAATACCTTAACAATGCCCTTTTGATTAAAATACAACTTCAACGGCACCATTGTCAGTCGCTTTTCCTGAATGCGGGCCGTATATTTCTGAATCTCCGATTTTTTCAATAACAGACGACGCGAACGGGTTTCTTCATGATTGAAGGCGCCGGCGTTCTGGTAAGGTTGAATATGTAAGTTTACCAGGTACATTTCCCCGTTACGCGGCACGGCATAGGCGTCGCCCATGCTGGCCTGTCCCGCCCGGAGACTTTTTACTTCGGTTCCCAGAAGAGCGATGCCGGCCTCGATTGTTTCCAGGATTTCATAGTTGTGGCGGGCCTTCTTGTTTTCGATAGAAGGCGGTCCCTTTGGTTTCTCCTGTTTCTTGCCGGCGGCCATACACACGCATTTCCATGAGCAATTTGCTTCGGCAGGAAAACAGCCCGCTGGAACCCGGGCAAGTCATTTGCATTCGTATTGCACAGGCGTCACTGAAAACGCGCATTGCAGCGGAATGCACGGGCGGCAAACCGCACGAACGGCAAGGCATTTCAAGGGCCGAGTTGCGATTCCAGATACGGAATGCCATGTCGACTGCGCACCAGTTCGGCGGACGTCTCCAGGTCATTATGATCGATCACAATCAGGCGTCCATCAGCCAGTCGAAAAGCGATGTGTTCGTTAGCGGCAATACGGGCCGAGACCAGTTGCTTGAGATGCGCCAGATTGCGAACCACAATGCCATTTACACTGACCACCAACACGGAAGCGGCACTGTAACCGGTATTGACCGGCAAAGGCAGAATACGATCCAGAATCACGTATCGGCGTGCGTATGATTCCGCATGAAAACGCTGATGATTGCCCAGGTATTCAAGATTGGCGGGCGGATGCTCTAGTTCGTTCAGATATCGCTCACTCAACTCCACCAGCACCAACCCGCCCACAATCATGTACGCCGGTCGATCAAACGACTGCGGAACGGCCAGATGAGAATAGGAAAAGGGAGCGATGCGGTAATCGATAACTTCTTTACGACGATTGCGCACTACAGTGAGTTTGAATCGTGTTCCTTCCGCCAGCGGAGCTCCGGCGCGGGTTGTCAATGCCGCATCCAGGGGCTGCATACCCATGACATCGTCTTTGATCAGCGCGCCTTCCTGTAACAGACGCGCCTGTTTATCCGCGGAATCCTGTTGAATGGCTACAATCACATCGCCGTCTTTCAGGGCGGTGTGATTATGCATCCAGGGCAGTACCTTACTGACCAGCACCGCATGGGTTCCCGGCGCCAGACCATAATAACGTCGACCGGTTTCATTTTTCAGCACCTGGAATTCAAAGCCGCAGTGCATCAGCACCGAATGACCGGTTTGATTCTGCTCGCGTTGAAAATCGATAACGCTGAGCGGCGGAGCCACCTGCTCGCCTTTATACGCGGCGCTGATAAACGTGCGCAATAATGGTACCGGTATAGCCAGGCCCTCCTTGTGCTCTTCTGAAAATGAAAGCACAATTCCTACTACTTTATCCGCTTGCACCAGCACATCTCCGCGCCGTGCGCCGGGAGCCCAACCGCTGAATCGCACAGCGGGAATGTTCCCGCTCGCCTCGGACTCCAGTCGGGCCGCGTCGGTTCCCTCGTATACTATCGTAAACTCTCGCGTACGCGCTTGATCGGTTGTTCGCGAGAGCAAACGCAAGGGTTGTCCGGCGTTAGAGTGCGCAAAATCACCGTTTAGCTGCGCTCCGACCAGGTTTTTGAGCGGATCATGGTAGGCTTCCGAACGATCCAGTTCCAACACAGCCAGTCCCAGCGTACTATCGAACGAACGAATGCGCGCCGTATATTCCAGATCCTGAAAACGCACCGTCGCCGTAACGGCCTGTTTCAGTTCGGGCGCCAGCACCAGCACCCGATCATTTCCCAGGTATACGCCGGTAACCGAATTGGAAATCGATTGGCCGGCCTGCCACGGCTCCCGATGAGCATAATCACGGCCGGTAATGCGCACCTGTACCGTGGACACGCCGTTCTCCACAGCCGTAAGCGGCATGGACGACATTCCAATTAAGCAGATCGCCAGAGCGCTGCCGAGGATATGTCTAACGCACACGACCATTCTCCTGCGGACTGTATTGTCGATCCACGCGTTCATCGGCGCGTTCTACCTCATGAAAGGGCAATACCAACGGGCGGGCCTGTTCTACAAATCGAATCACCAAAAACTCATCCCTGGTCTGCAACCATTCCACGGCGAAATCGCGCAAATTACGCACACGGCGTCCATTAATGGATTCCACAATTCCGTACAAAAAGTCTTCACTGCCGTAGTTTATACGATCCGGTAGCCGCGCGGTGAGTACCACATATCGATCTACCGCTTCGAAATCGGGATTTTCGTAATGATAACGAACCAGGGATTGTTCACCGGCCGACGAGTGATGGCGCACATCATAATTCAGCTCTTGAAATACCAATCCGGCACTGAGAAAATAGGGACGCACATCGTTCAATCCGGCTCGGAACATGTTGTGGCCCGTGTACACCCGGGCATCCAATTGCTCCTCCAGCACACGACCGTTCCGAAATACCTTCAATTGGACCGGCGATCGGCGAATGTTCAAATACTCTTCCACATTGGCCGCGAACTGACGACCGTCTTTCCGCAGGCGCCCGTCAAAACCGACATCGAGCGAATCCACTCCCAGCAACACGTCGCCCACGCGCATCACCCTGGCCGCCGGCGAACCAAAATCAACATGTCGGATATAAACGCCGCTCTGAAAGGTTTGCAGCTTTAAATAAGAACGGTGCGCCCGGTTCTCCAACGATTCATAAGCGAAGCCCGTGTGTGGAAAGCCGTCATAACGACCGTCTTTTATATCATTCAAGAATGTCCGCACGACACCGGCAGTGACGACGTACGGTTCGTTGTCATTATGATGATAAACGCCGATGATTTTTCCGTTTTGCATTACCGGTCCGCCGCTCAGCGCTTCGGGAATGCGATCGGTGGAAACGCGCGGCCAGAGTAAGGGCAGACGATCGATGTCGCTGTTGTCGATCGACCCACGGCCGACGCTGCGCACCGCGCTACGACGAATGATCACACGATTATTTACAATGCCAATGACGGCCACATCGCCCCGCATTGACGGTGCGTATTCATAAAATGAGGGCAATTCGCTTTCGGTAACTTCTTCTCTGGTGTCTTCACCGATCGGTTCGTCTTTTTCCGCCTCGGTGGTTTCCGCATTATTTTCCGAAGAATTGTTAGTATTGCTTTCGCCCGTCGTCGACGATTCCGTATCATCCCGGGTTTCCGTTGCGCGTGATTCGTCTGCTTGTGTTTGGTCCGACGAACCCGCATCCGTTTCGAGAATGTTCTCTTTGACGCTCAATTGCGCGAGACCACAATCGAATCCCTGATGTTCGATCCGCGCCGAGAATATGCCTTCGCGATCGGTAAACTCGACCTGCACACTGGCCGCATAACGAACATTTTCCAGGTCCGTAAGAATACGACCATCGGACAGTACGAATCCACTGGCGTAGGTTTCTTTAATTACCGGCCCCTTCCACGGCTCCGCGACGGAATAATGATTTTTGATCACCCGCAATCGCACCAGCCGATCCAGCGGGAAATTGCCGGCACCGTCACTCTGTCCCGGCAGAGCGTCCGGTAGAGTCATCAATCCCAGCATGCCCATCAACAGGAAAGCAAGCACGCGAACGGGTTGGAGACCTGAAAACATTCCGAATATCTGACTGGCAAATCGCATAACAAATACCGCCCGGAATCACAGAGCGCGGTCGGGGCGTATATTTATTATCGTATCCCAGTGCAGGTGATATTGATGGTCATGTACGCTGATTTCGCGGAATTTAAGGTCCGCCTGCAGATTTTGCCCCGGTCGATATTGCCGCAGGCGGGGCAATACTTCCGAATCGGAGGGCAGCAGAAGACGCACCTGACGCAAGCGCTCGTCATTCAGACAGGTGATTCGCAGGCGAGTCTGAATCAGATTGCTGGCTTCTTCGCGTTGAATATGCTCCATTTGCAGGGGAC
>JAGRMX010000285.1 GCA_020441025.1 Leptospiraceae bacterium | reverse complement strand
AACAGTTCGTATACGATTACCGGTTCTTTTTTGCCCTTCACCTGCACCGAATCGATTTCCCGGTACAGAAAGCGATCCGGCTCTCGCATGGCCCGCAGGGTAAAATCGCTGAATAAAACCGTGGAATTGTAAAATCGATTTAATGATTCCAATCGCGATGCCAGATTCACCGTGTTGCCGATGACCGTCGTATCCAATCGCGCAGGCGATCCCACCGTACCTAACATGACTTCCCCGGTGTTGATGCCCATAGCCAGGGAGATGGGCTCAAAGTGCGACTGCACGCGATGTCGATTGAAGTCGCGTAACTGGTGACCCAGATCCACCGCCGCCTGGATGGCGCTGTCCGCGGAGGAGCGACCTTCCGCATGCGGAAAAAGAGCCAGCATGGCGTCGCCCACGAATTTATCCACGAATCCCGCATGCCGCTGGATGTCGGGTTCCATGCGCCGCAGATAACTATTCAGAAAGCGAAAGTTTTCTTCGGTATTCATCGCTTCGGACAGAGTTGTAAAGGAACGGATGTCGGTAAACATTACGCTCATGTTTTTGAGTACCGCATCGCCCAGATCCACATCGGCAATGTCTTGCTTATTCAACAACACCAGGAATTCCGCCGGTACGAATCTACGAAAAGAATCCTTCTGTCGGGAAAGCTCCACATTCAATCGTTCCGACTCATTGTGTACGCGCAGAAAGCGCATGGCCAGCATGAATACCAACGAAATGATGCAAAAGAGCGTTCCATAGGCCATAATCGAAACGCCGGTATGAAACACATGGTCGTCCAGAATACCCCAGAGCGCGCTGCCCATAAACACCAGGATACTGCCACCCAACAAAATCGCATCGGGCTTGCGGCGTACTATCACCAGTACAAGTAAGACAATGCCGAATATCATGGTGGGTATGACGCTTATCTGAAATATCAACAGTAAGGCTTCCGTGTATGTAAACGGCATTGCCAGGAAGGCCAGCATGAAACATCCGAAGTAAAAACCGATGATGCGCACGAATAAAAACAGTATGCGTTTCCCGCGTTCCTTATCGGTAGAATTAAAAAAATAGTAGTATGCGAACAACAGGAAGGCGGGCGCCAGGGCGGCCTGTCCGGCGTACTTAAATCGATTGATCCAGGCCATTTCGGTAAAAAAGGGCTGAATCAACGCCGAACCGGTGACATACTCGACGGCCATGGCGATTACGAATATACCGAAGAACAGGTTATATATTTCCTGGTGTCGGTACAGAAAGAGCACCAGATGATACACGCCAAAAAAGAAAAAAACCGAACTCAGTATGATGCGAATGTACTCCTGGTGTTTATTTTGCAGCTCAATCAAACGATCGACTTCATAGCCGCTGCCGAATATGAAACCCAGATTGGTGTTGTCTTCCAGCGTAGTCGGCGCTTGATATCCGGCAAAACGTACCGTGATGGTATTGGTGCCGGTGCGCAACTGATTGTAATCGAGGGGGACGGTTAAGTGACGAAAAATCTTGCGATGCGACAGATCGCCGTTTTCATCCAGTATCAGTTCGTCGCGTAGCAGCGTTCCGTTTGCATACAGCTCCCATGCTTCTCCGATCCACGGGAAGTGAATGGCCAGGGGTTTCTGTAAATCGGCGGCGCTTAATTCAAACCGAGTGCATAACGTAAATTCATTCAGTCCATCTCCCGGCGGAACCTGAAACACGCGATTCAGAACCACGGGAAATTTCACTATTTCAACGAATGAATCGTCCTGGGAGTACAGGTCACGAGAGCAACGACCGGGTAGTTTCGCGTCGAAGTTTTTGACTCCGAACCAGCGTGCTGTGGCCAGATCCAGCGGAAGTTCATGTACATCAAACGATTGATCGTCCGCACTCGCGGTTGTGGTCGGCGCGGTGTTATCTGGTTCTGTCTGAGCATACAGGGCCCCGCTCTGCATAACAGACAGGCAGCCGATCAAAATGAACAAAATATTTTGTTTTGAGCCGGGAGACATGGATTGTATTGATGCGGGAGCAGCCTGGCGGAATCAAAATCCCACTCGCTATCCCATCAATTCGATGACGATTCCGCAACCCGTTACGCTTACAACGAATTTCCAGAGCGAATCTACGGCGTATGCCGGTTCAAAACTGTGTCTGTAGCTGGATTATGCACTCAGCAATCGGTCGACGGTTGCCCGGTGATCGGGCGAATGCAGCTCCATAGTGCGGAATACGCTCAAATCGAGGGAGCGCAGTATTTTTAAGGTCTTCTCGGGGAGAAACTCCATCATTTCCAGCACGATGACCGGTCGGGCACTCAGAATGAGCTGCAATACGGCGGCGGCCTTCCGGTCCGAGAGGCCCGAAAGTACCTCCGCCGCCAATCGGTGATTCAAATACAGAGCCGTCTGGGCGGCGTACTCGGCGGATAGGCCGGCGGCCAGAGAACGGACTTCTTTGATGTTCATTTTCTCGGAAATGCGCGCCGCGATGGGCGGATCGATGTAGCGCGGAATCATGGATTGCAATATAAAATCGGGAATGAGTTTTACCACGGCCGCTGCGGATTCAAACAGCCGGTCGAGACCGGCGGTATGTTGTGCGACCACCGCCCGTGTAAAGGAACTCAAATCATTCAACTGATCATCCGTCAATTGTTCGAAAAAGACGGGTACATCGTCTTCGACTTGTTCCACCAGATACTTTAAATTATCATCGCGCGTGCTCATCCTCTACTCCCCGTGGTTACGTTTCACCGGCGTCCGCGAGAATACGAGTGCTTTTTCCCGGTTGATCTATTCCCGACTGTGTGAATTCTACCGGATTGAATTAAAATCGATATACTGCTCATTCCTTTCATTCCACAGGTGGCACCGCATGCATTGGTCGGGAGAGTTACCGGAATATCCACGGCGGCATGATGTAAATATATATACAGTGCCATCCAGCTATGAAAAAGCAGAGCCGGAATCAGCCAGTATTGCAATAAGGCGTACATATTGTCGGTTATATTATACAGCAACAAA
Source organism: Leptospiraceae bacterium (assembly GCA_020441025.1). GTDB lineage: Bacteria > Spirochaetota > Leptospiria > Leptospirales > Leptonemataceae > JAGRMX01. The sequence goes on along the minus strand of JAGRMX010000285.1, from coordinate 1,974 downwards.
ATAGAACGGATAGAATAACGGCGTCATACACAAATGACCTACAAAAGACATAGCGCTCCTGCTTTTTAGAAAACTGTAATGGCCGCAGTCGTGGGCGATCACAAAGAGCGATGTAAAGGCCAGGCTGCTCAGAATGTAAGCGATCGGATACAGCCGGGGTTAGATGATGAGGCGCATCCGGTGCGCAATGGTTCAATGAACATATCCGGTTATAAAAATAACACTCCTGCTCGCCCTCTGGGAATGCGTCCGTTCCCTTCTTTTAAGGCCAGATAAATTCGTAAAACCGCCGATACATAATGCTCGGTTTCACGATTCACCGGAATGCGGTCGTGCCGCGGTTGGTTTTTATCTACCGCTACGGCGCTGCGTCCGGCATTGTACGCGCAGGCGGCGTATGCTACGGACACATACTCGGATTTATGGCGATTGTAAAAGTATTTGTAATCACCGGCCAGTTGTCGTACGCCGCTCTGAATGTTCCATTGCGGATCAAAGCGCGTATCGATGGAAAACAATTCCTCCATCAGTTGCGAACTGTGCCTGTGTTTTTCATGAAGATCGATCAACTCGCGTTGATAGATGCGTCCCCAATCGGGTGCGGATTTGCCGGCATGGTAGCGTAAGCCGTCCGCCGCGCGCGGTTGTCGGCGTGCTTTCATAAAAGCTTCATACGCCGGTGTGGTGTGCGAACCCCGTCGCGGCATCAATTGCATGAGCCCCACGGCTCCGGTAGAAGACACGTTTGCAGGTCCATAGTGCGATTCTTTAATTAACACCGCTTTGGCGATGATCCAGTCGATGCCCTGCTTTTCCGCCTCCGTGCGCAACCAGTTATCGATGCGCTCCTGGTCCGGAAAACAATCGGCATAAGGATGCTCTTCATCTTGCGGACAGATAATCCCGCTTTGCTTCGGCGCGCATTGCAGCAACACACCGCAGAGTACAATCGATAACAGTGGCAATTGAATTAAAAAATGACATTTAGCAAAAGAACGCATTCATCGAAAAGAGATCGGATTCAACGGACGGCAATCAAAAAAGCCGCTCTGTCCGGCGGTTTGATTCTGGATCGTTCCCGCCAGTGGTTGAATCTGGCATGCATGGTGATTGAATCGCATGTACCCGTCACGCGGTGGCTTAATGTCGCGCCGAAACCGGGTAATGACGATTCAATCGCCGTGAAACCGGATTGGTAACGTTATCCCGCGACGATTTTCACCGATTCATAAGGATTGAAAGGATGGTCGGGCTTGCTATTTATCCGTGAGGGCCAGCACGCCAGGCAGTGCGCGTCCTTCCAGGAATTCCAGGGAAGCGCCGCCGCCGGTACTCACATGCGAAACCTTATCGGCCAATCCGGCTTTTTCCACGGCCGATGCCGAATCGCCCCCGCCGATGATTGTGGTGGCGCCTTTTGCGGTTGCCTCCGCCAGAGCGCGGGCTACGGCATGCGTACCTTCGGCCGTGGCGGCAATTTCAAACACACCCATCGGTCCATTCCATACGATGGTCTTTGCGTTCAGAATAATATTGCAGAATTTCTGGATGGTTTCCGGTCCAATGTCCAGCCCCATCTGATCGGCCGGGATGGCGTCTGCGCCGACGGTGGTAAGCGCGCCTACCGTGCGATTATCAAAATCCATCTCCGGGGAAACTCTGAAATCGACCGGCAGTACCAGTTTATCACCGCCCTGTTTTAAAAGGCTCGCGGCCAGATCGACTTTTTCCGCTTCCAATAACGATTTGCCGATTTCCAGTCCCTGCGCCTTCAGAAAGGTATAGGTCATGCCGCCGCCGATCAGCAGCGCATCGACTTTCGGTAACAGGTTCTGGATCATATCGATTTTGCCGGAGATTTTGGCGCCGCCGGTAATGGCCACATACGGGCGAGCCGGGTCGGCGATGGCGGCTCCCAGAAACTCCAGTTCTTTTTTCATCAGATAACCGCACGCGGCCTGCTCGACATGGGCG
>JAGRMX010000284.1 GCA_020441025.1 Leptospiraceae bacterium | reverse complement strand
ATTTCTGCGCATTCGTTTTCTGGGACTGACGCTGTACTTTATTATATTTATTTTACGATCGTTCTTCGATGGTATCGGTCGAACGTATGTGGGATTGGTCTCGGCTATTACCAGCATGGCCGCTAATATTTTTATGAACTGGGTGTTCATATTCGGCCACCTGGGCGCTCCGGCCATGGGTGCCGACGGTGCCGCCCTGGCTTCGACCCTGGCGGGAATTCCGGGCATTCTGGTATTCGTGCCGTTCTTTTTTGGCAAAGCCATGCAGGCTCTGATCCGTCCGGCGTTGCGATTGCCGGATATGCGCGTACTCCGGGAAATCGTTCTGATCAGTCTGCCCACATCGCTGAGCGAACTGGTGATGAATCTGTCATTCTTAATGTTTTATAAGATTGCGGCGATGATCGGTACCAACGCGGTCGCCGCTACCGGCATAGTGGTTTCTATTTTAAGCGTGTCTTTCATGCCGGGCTTCGGTTTCAGCATCGCCACCATGACCATCGTCGGTCAGTCGATCGCCCGCAAGCAGTACCGCAAGGCGTACCACGGGGCCTATCGATCGGCCGCGTATGCCGCGTTGGTCATGGGCGGTATGGCCTGTATGTTTCTCTCGATTCCGGGGCCGCTGATTCGATTGTTTAATGAAGATCCCGTCGTGGTGGAAGCGGCCATCGGCGCGCTGGTGCTGGTGGCGTTGGGACAGGTGGGCGATGCGTACGGCATGAATCTGGCGGGGGCGTTGCGCAGCGCGGGTATGGTATATCATGTGCTGGCGGTGTATGCCGTCGCTTCTCTGGGAGTGCTGTTGCCGGTGGCGTACTTTATGGGCGTGTATTTGCAGCTGGGTACCGGCGGATTGTGGAGCGGTATCCTGGTCTGGATACTGGTGCTCTGGGGCATTCTCGCTTATATGTTTTCCGGAAATCGTTGGCAGCACATCAAAATTTGAAACGCAAAGCATTCAAATCTTAATTTTGTTTGTCCTCATCGAAGCGATGCGGACAATGCGGCCATGCCACGACGAACAATCGCCCGAATTTCCATGCGGGGCGCACGCTATGCTCTGTTGAGTGTCATCGTATATATTATTACGACCGGCTGCACCGCGCGCCCGACGGACGCCCATTGGTTGATTCAGCAGGTGTACGATCGGGTAGGCGGTCGCGCCGCTCTACTGGAGCGTGGAGATGTGCGCTATGAATACACCTATCGTCGCGACGCCTGTGTGATTGCAGATGCGTCCGATGGCTGCAAAAACTGGAAGACTGTCGATTCGGCCGACGCACCGGCGGATGTTTCCGTCGAACAGTACATATTTAACGGAGAGCTTTCCCGGGGGCGCTATATCCAACGTGCGTATCTTTTGGCCGATAGAGCAGGCGATTTGATTCAGGGTTATGACGGCGAACGTACCTGGCTGACGCTTGATGGAGTATCCATCGGCGAACGCGCGGCATTGAAACGGGCCGACTTTTTGCGTAAGACCAACTACTACTGGTTTGCCATGCTGCATAAGTTACGGGATCCCGGGACCGTTTACACTTATGAAGGAACGCGTAAAGTTAACGGAATCGAATATGCACTGGTGCGATTGGATTTCAATGCCGGCATCGGCGATGTTCAGGATACGTACGTTCTGTATATAAATCCCGATAGCCGGTTAATCGACCAATTCACTTTTACCATTCGCGATTATAACGTGCAAACGCCCCGGCTCATGCAGGTGCAATATGAAAATGTGGATGGAATTCCGCTGCCGGTCCGGCGGCGGTTTATTGCGTCGGATTCATCCGGCGCCGTGCGCGGCGATAGCTGGACTGAAGAGATTATGGCCGAAATTCAATTTCGAAACGGCTTTAGCCGCACGCTTTTCACCGCGCCCTGATGGATGTTCGGCGGCCCTCCGGTAACATCAATCCAGTGTGATGGTTTTGATGATGCGGTACTCATAACCGGTGCCTTCCGGCTGCATTTCATCGACGACGGCATGATGTACGCGCAATTCGTTTTCGGTTTGGTCTATATAGTAATAATCGCCGCTTCCGGCCCACCAACCGCCGGCCGCCAGCAACGCGTGCGTCGGTATGGCATAGTGGGCATAGTCTCCCGGTGCAATTTCGGAAACATTGAGGGCACGTTCAATAAAAACGGCGCGTCCGTTTACCAGCAGGGTGATGCCGGTTTCCGGATTGCCCATGTCGTTTTCCACCGTGACCAGTTGCCATTCCAACCGGGACGTCGGCGTTGCCGGTTGTGACGTGTCAGTCTGTCGATCGGAAGGCGGGGCCGGATTGCAGGCCGGCAAAATGCTCGGCACAACCAACATCATTGTGAGCATGAAAGCTGACAGAGCTGTGCGGTGGTATGACGCGGTCTGTAACCGTTTTTCGCGGCCGGCAATGCAAAACGCAGGCGGCGCCTTCGTGCAAAATGTGTTAAGGCAAGCAAGCGTACATTTCAATGAAGATGCTCTCATGAATAAGCGCTCTCAGGGAAAGAGGAATTCATGTGCGGGCGAACCGGGGGCGAAATGCGCATCAACAGCGCACGTTGCCCTGACCGAAACCTTCGGTGCGATACTCTCCGTGATGCGGAAATCGAAATCGGGATTGGATACCGCTCAGTTTCAATGCTTTGAACAGATCATTGTTCAGGTCGGTTAAATAAACGTGTTTTTGGTTCGCGTGCATCTGTTCGGCGAATTCGCCCAGAGCATGCAAACCGTGCGTATCCATGCGGCGGCACTTTGAGAAATTTAAATATACCCGGTCATGCAAATTAGATTGTATGCCGGCCACGCGCTGTTCGACCTGCTTGAAGGTGGAGCGATTTAACACCTCCGGCACCAGCGCTTCATCGGCGGCCAGATCGTTCTCATTTTTGCGGTGCTCTTCAAATAATTTGTGTAGCATTGCATTGCTCCCTGAATTAACTCCAATATTATCCGGACAATTTGCCGGGAAAACCCGCGAATAGCTTCAATATTTCGTTTAATCTTATCTCGAAATCATAATCTCTAAATATTATAATCTCTAAATCTATTTCCTCTGGCCCTCATTGAGAAACCTTCTGACCGTAGTAAGCTTCCATTAATAGATCGCTGATTTCGGTGATCATGGGCATGCGCGGATTGCTGCGTCCGGATGGATCGATCATGGCCAGGTTCACCATCAGCGGTAACTTTTCTTTGAATTCCTGCTCTGCGATGCCATAATCTCGAAAGGTGAGGGGCACATCGCAGCGTTGCATCAATCCTCGAATGGCATCGATCAGACTCTGCACTTTTTCCGGAACGGTTCCGTTTTCGTTTAGATGAATCATCTCGGCGATGTACGCGTATTTCTTGTCCGCTTTATAAGTTTTCACATTCGGATTGGGCGTAAACTTGGTGGGGATCTCCGAGTTGTAGCGAATCACATACGGCAGAAAAATCGCGTTGGCCCGTCCGTGCGCTACGCCGAAAGTAGCACCCACCGCATGCGCCAGCGCGTGATTCACTCCCAGAAACGCATTGGCAAAGGCCATGCCCGCCATGCAGGAGGCGTTGTGCATGCGCTGACGCGATTCCACGTTAGACGGTTCGCGGTAACAGGTCTCCAGATGTTTGAAAACGGACATGATGCTGGATAGAGCCAGGCCGTCGGTATAATCGTTCGCCAGACTGGATACCATGCTTTCGAGCGCGTGTGTCAACGTATCCAGGCCCGTATCCACGGTAACCGCGGGTGGAACCGTCATGGTAAAATTGGGGTCCACAATGGCGATGTCGGGGGCCAGATTATAATCCGCCATGGAAATCTTCTGATGGGTTTCATCGTCGGTAATTACGGCGAAGGGCGTAACTTCCGATCCGGTGCCGGATGTGGTGGGTACCGCAATCAGCTTGATGCGCGATTTTTCTTCCGGATACTGAATGATGCGCTTGCGTGGGTCCAGGAAGTTTACTTTAAGATCGTTAAAATCCACTTCTGGATGCTCATAGAAAAAGCGGATGGCCTTGGCGATGTCCAGCACGGAGCCGCCGCCCACCGCGATGATGGTATCCGGATTGTAGCGTTTGCAGAGTTCCACGCCGGCCTGCACCTGACTGTAGGGCGGCTCGGGAGAAACATTGGTGAAATGTTCGATTACCGGCACATGGGTCAATTGCCGTTCTACCATTTCCACATGACCGAGCTTTTCATTGACCGGTGTGGTGATGACGATGGTCGTCTGTGACTGGATGGTGCGCAGAAATTCTACGCTGTTCTGGTTGAAGTAAATCTCGTTTGGTGCTCTGAACCACATGGATGCCGTTGTTCTCCTGGCTACTTTTTTGATGTTGAGATAATGTTGCACATTGATGTTATCCATGGTGATGTTGCCGCCACCCGTGCCGCAACCGAAGGAGAACGTAGGCTCCAGGTCGTTGTACACGCCGCCCAACGCGCCGATGGATGAAGGCGAGTTTACGATTATGCGACCGGCGTTGATCTTATCCGAGTATTCCCGTATAACATCCTCATTGCGGGAAAATATGGATGCGGTGTGTCCGGTACCGCCGTAGTAGTTGATATCCAACGCGATGTTGATGGCTTCCTGTGCGTCGCGCGCTCGATACAAACCCAGCACGGGAAATAATTTCTCACCCGAAAGCGGATGCCCGTCACCGATGCCTTTGAGAGGCGCCAGAAAAAGCTTGGTACCTTCGGCAATGTTGATACCGCATTTCTCGGCGATGTAAGCCGGCGGTTTGCCGATCATGGAAGGTTTCATAAACCCGCGATGCAGGGTTTTGGTGCCCAGTAAGTGTACCTCTTCGTCATTGCAAATATGCGCGCCATAATGCCGAAAACGATCGAGCACATCGTCGTAGATGGCTTCATCCACGATGACGGTCTGCTCGGATGCGCAAATGGTGCCGTTATCAAAAGTCTTGGAAGTGAGAATATCGACTACGGCCATTTCAATATCGGCGGTGCTTTCTATATATACGGGTGTATTGCCGGCGCCTACACCGAGGGC
>JAGRMX010000283.1 GCA_020441025.1 Leptospiraceae bacterium | reverse complement strand
GGTCCGAGAGATAGCCGCCCACCAGATATCCCAGCGGGTAGCCCATCTGACCCGCCAGGTAAATCCAGTACGCCTGCTCGCCGAAGTGCTGATCGGCATAGGGCGAGAGCGCGGAGAGATACGACCCCAGCCCCAGAAAATAAATGAAAAAGAATATTATGAACTTCAAATCGAAATTACCGGTTGTGTCATAGTACAGCGGTGCTCGCCCGCTCCTATAAAAGTTTTATGGATGACGTACGCCTCTATTCGGGCCAGATTCTACCGAACATTATGCCGGTCCGCAGTCACAGCAAATCCCGTCCGCTCTTCGGATTGTTTCTGACGATTTTCTTATGCGTGCCTTCCCTGACAATGGCCGCCGAAGAAATCGTACTGCGCGATGGGCAGGAACAATACCAGGTCGGGCTGAACGCACAGGTTTTTGTGGATCAGACCGCGCGCATGTCCATACAGGATATACTGTCCAACAATCAGCTTACGTTTGCGCCGGTCAATTCGGGCATTCCGGGTTATGGCTACTCCACCGCCGCGTACTGGTTTCGTATTCCCGTGCGCAATGATTCCGGTCGGCAGGGCTGGCTTTTAGAAGTGGCCTATCCGTTGCTGGATTATGTGGATTTGTATGCGCCCGGTCCGGAGGGCTACACCCGCAGTCTTTCGGGCGATCTACGGCCTTATGCCGTTCGGGATGTGGCGCATCGTAACCCGGTCTTTCAGTTGAAACCACCGGTCGGCCGGAGTGGCGTATACTATTTGAGAGTACAGACGGCCAGCGCCTTTCGTCTGCCCATGACGGTCTGGCGTTCGGATGTATTTCAAAAACACGAATACCGCCGACAACTGGTGATGGGCGCGTTCTTCGGGATTTTCCTGTTGGTTTTTTTTCATAACCTGTTCGTCTGGATATCCCTCGCGGACCGCAGTTTGTTTTATTATCTGGGGATGATTTGCACGCTGGGCGTATACCATTTTGTGTACGCCGGTTATGCGTTGGAGTTTTTCTGGCCGAACGCTCCGTACTGGGCCGATCGGGCGCCTCTGTTTTTCAGTTCCATCGCCCAGCTCTGGGGCTTTTTATTCTGCCGTTCTTTTTTGAATCTGAATCGTTACGCTCCGCGATTGGATCGGCTGGTGGGCGCGGCGGCGGTGGTGAGCGCATTGACGGCGCTCGCAACTCTAACGCTGGGTTACACGTTCGCCGCGCAGTTGATCCTGATTCTGAGTACTTTCAGTATGATCACTCATCTGATTACGGGGGGTATCGCTCGCTGGCGCGGCTACGCTCCGGCCCGTCATTATATTCTGGCGGCGGTCATGATGTTGAGCGGCGGAGTGCTTTCTATAATAATGCACCTGGGATGGATTCCCGAAATCTGGCCGGCCCGGTACGGCTTTCAACTGGGATCATTGTGGTTGGTGTTGTTCTTCTCGTTCGCCATTTCCGATCGAGTACATCATTTACGCTTAAAAGCCGAAGCGGCCCGGGCGGAAGCGGTCAATCATTTGAATGAGGTCACGCGCCTGCGCGACAGCTTCGTGGCCAATCTACAGAGTCAGGTGGATGCGCGCACCGCCGAGCTGCGTAAATTTCAACTGGCGGTCGAGCAGAGTCCGGCCATCATCATCATCACCGATGCCAAAGGCGTCATTGAATATGTGAACCGATCTTTTTGTGAACAAACCGGTTATAGCTTCGCCGAGGCCCGCGGCAGTACTCCGGCATTATTAAAAAGTGAAACGCATGATGCGGATACTTTTACCCGCTTGTGGCGGACCATTTCCAGCGGCGCCGTATGGCGGGGCGAGTTGCACAATCGACGTAAGGATGGCGAACTGCGTTGGGTTTCCAGCATGATCGCTCCGCTACGCGATACGGACGGCGGCATTACGCATTACATCGGTATCAGTGAAGACATCAGCAAGCGCAAATCTCTGGAGCGCTTGCGCTCCGAAACCGCCAACATCATCCATCACGATCTAAAAAACCCGGCCAGCTCCATCCTGGGTTTATCCGAACTGTTGCTGGAAGATCATCCCGAAATCGCGGGCGAGTCGCGTGAGTACGTGCGGATGATCGAGCAGAGCGCCGGCAAACTTTTACGGCGCTTGAGTTATCTGTTGGATTTGCAGCGCATCGAAGCGGGCGAGTACCTGCTGCAACCTGAACGCGTGAATCTGGCGGCCTTGTTGCGGGATGCGTTGCTGGACCTGGAAGCCACGCGCAAAATGTATGCGGTGGATATTCACATTGAAATTACCGGTCGTTCCCTGCCGGAGTTGAATGACTATCCGCTGCGGGGCGAGCAAATTTTGCTGGCCAGTCTTTTTGGCAATCTGTTGTTAAACGCGCTGGAGGCCTCTCCGCGTAACGGGCAGGTGCGCGTCGCCGTTGAAAAAGCCGACAGCGGGCATTCCATTTCCATTCACAATCAGGGCGCCATCCCCGAAGAAGTGCGCGATCGATTTTTTGATCCGTACGTTACCGGTCGCAAAACAGGCGGCACCGGCCTGGGCACCTATGCGGCTCTGCTGATTGCTCGGCTGCATGGCGGCCGCATTTCTTATACCACCTCTTCGGACGACGGTACGCGCCTGGTTGTTTTTTTACCCGATAATATTCCGGTTGATATCGGAAATCTGCCGTAATGTTGTGCGCAACGTCGTGCGCAACGTCGCTTGCGGCGTCGTTCGCATGCACCGTTCAACACGAACGTCATTTCCGTAAGCGTTCCGGATGGCGCCCATCAGCATGACTTTTTCGCCCTGCTGCCGGAGTCTGATTGACGCGTTGTTTTCCCGCTGGATTGTTTGATCTATGAGTACATCCCTGTTTGATATCAATAACAAAGCCATTCTCATTTCAGGAGCCAGTCGTGGTATCGGTCGCGCCATCGCCCTGTATCTGGCGGAAAACGGAGCGCAGGTATACGCCGCCGGCAGTCGTCCGGAATCGATTGAATGGATGCGATCGCATGAATTACACGCTCAGGGACGTCTGCATCCCGTGGTCATGGATGTACGCGCGGATGATTCGGCGGCCACTTTAATAGAAGAAATTCGTTCCAAACACAATCGGCTGGATTGTTTGATCAACAACGCGGGGGTGGCCACCAATACGCCGGCTACCGGCATCAAGGCCGACGATATGGAAAACATGATCAATATTAACTTTAAAGGCGCCTTTCGTGCCTGTCAGGCGTACTATCGGGCGCAGCGCAAAGAGGGCGGCAATGTCATCAACATGGCGTCCATTCTGGGATTGATCGGTACGCCGCTCGCCGCGGTGTACTGTGGTACCAAAGGAGCCGTCATTCAAATGACCCGGGCGCTGGCCATTGAGTGGGCCGGCAGCGGTTTTCGGGTGAATGCCATCGCGCCCGGTTTTGTCGACACGGATATGACCGATATGATCAAAAAACGCCAATCCGTTCTGGAAAAGATGCTGGAAACGATTCCCATGCGGCGCATGGCCAACCCGGAAGATTTGTGCGGGGCGACTCATTATCTGGCCAGTGACGCTTCGGCCTATGTGACCGGCCAGGTGATTGTGGTCGACGGAGGCGCGACAGCCATGTAAGCTGTCGTTCGGTTAAATTGCGCCGAAAGATGAAATAAAAAATAGCGCAATCGACGCAATTAGCGAAACCATATTTTAATATAACAACACAATCGCAGGCCATTGGGAACAGGACGATGAAAATACAATCGCATTCGCCGGATAAAAAAAAGCAAATACAAGCGAGTTACTCACAAAAACCGGCTACGCTACCCCGTGTTTCACTGAAACGTATGCTGACGTCCGTATTGCTCGTCACGTTTGTGTATGCGTTCAGCGGCGGATGCGCGTTTATTGAAAAGATTACCAATCAAAAACCGTCGTTTACGCTGGATCGATTGCGCATTACCGGCATCACTCTGACCCACTTGAATTTGCAGTTGGAAGGGCTGGTGGAAAATCCGTATCCCTTCGCCATTCCGGCCGGCGATCTGGATCTGGGGCTCGCCGTGGAAGGCCGGGAGTTGCAACGCATGCAACTGGATCTATCCGACGGAGTGCCGGCGGATAACTCGCAACCCATCAAGCTGGACGTGCAGTTGCCGTATTCCGGTTTGATTGCCTTGTACCGATTGCTACCCACGCAGGAGACCCTGCAATGCGATTTGACCGGTCAACTGAATCTGCATCTGCCGGAAGAGCAGGTCGGCCGCATTCCGGGCCTGCCCGAAAAAATCGCGTTTGATGTGAATCAATCGAGGCGATTGCCGGCTCTCAATCCGGGTATTTCCATTCGTGATTTTCGCATCAGCGGCCCCGATCCGGAAACACTGCGCAACGCCATCGCCGACGGCAGCATGGTGGAGCGGGCCAGTACGTATCTGGGACGCCTGCTGGAAGGCAGCGCCTATTCACCGGGCAGCGCCGAATCCGCCGGGCTGGATGATCTGGGATTGGAGCTGACCGGCGAACTGGATCTTGTTTTGACCAATCAAGCGGCCGCCGCGTTAAATTTCGTGGAAGTCGATTATGAACTGCTATTGCAGAATGAATCGTTCTTAAAAGGCATATCAAAAGATATTCAAAATAACGGTACCGAATCGGTAATCACCATCGAATCGACATTACCGCTGGCGTCGGTAGGCGCGGCCCTGGCGCGCGCTATCAGCAATCGCACCGCCGCGTTCGATTTAAAAGGACGGGCCGGTTTCGACATTCCTTCATTACCGGAAGACGGTACCATTCATTTTAACTTCGATGAGAACGGCAGATTAAGCTGGTAAACGCATGCGTGATAAAATTCGTGAACTGTACCTGATTGTAATAAAATTTCTGGCGGCGGCCATCGAAGGCTTTCGTGTAAACGTGTGGCCCGTGCTGCGGGAAAAAACCGAAGCGCTGATTGTATTTCTGCAACCGCGCTGGAAACGTTACACCTTCCTGGCCGTACTGACGGTTACTTTATTGGTGGGAACCTACACCGCCTATGTATTCATAAGTTATCTTTTTGATCGCAGTGAAATCATCACCGACCT
>JAGRMX010000282.1 GCA_020441025.1 Leptospiraceae bacterium | reverse complement strand
ACAATGCCATTACCTGGGTTGCCTGCGCGAAGTGGCCCGGCGCGTGCAAGAGCAAACGCATGTAATGGGTTTCGATAGTCTGAACGAACCCTCACGGGGCTGGATCGGACTGGATATAAACGATAATCGCACGGCGGATAAGGCCGAGCGTATGCCGGGCCCGGCCATTGCGCCCATCGACGGTTTATTGATGGCACAGGGCCGCACCGTAACCGTCCCGGAAGTAAAGTTAAGTTATTTACGTCTGGGATTGGTACCGTCCGGCACGCGCGTGCTGAACGCAAACAGGGTTACCATCTGGCACTCGCCCGAGCGCGATCCATTCTTACAGCGCGGCGCGTATAGCCTGGAAGCGAACGGTGCGTACCGCGTGCATATGCCGGATCTCTTTCAAAAAAAATCGGACGGTTCGCCGTTGGATTTTGATTCTGATTGTATGCGTGTATTGTTTGAACGCGTGGCCCGGGTGATGCGTATGCATAATAAGGACTGGATGCTGTTCGCCGAGAAAGAGCCCCACGCTACGTTGTTGAATCCGGAGCTGCCTCCCGCGCCGGAGCAAACCGTCAACGCCGGTCATTGGTACGACGTAACCGTACTCTTTCTAAAAAAGTTTCCTTATCCCTTCGGATTCGACGGCATCAGCGGCAAGCCGGCCCTCGGCGCCAACGGCATTCGTAAATCATACATCCGCCAACTGAGTGCGTTCCAACAGGCTTCCGTGAAGCAACAACAGCCGGCATTGCTGGGTGAATTTGGAATCCCCTTCGACCTGGATAACGGGCGCGCTTATAAGGCGGCGGCGCACAAACAAAAAGACGGACGGGCATGGCGCAAGCACAGCCGGGCCCTCGGTTTGATGTACGACGCCATCGACCATCATTTACTGCACAGCACACTGTGGAATTACACCGCTTCCAATCGCAATGACGCGCGCATCGGCGACGGCTGGAATCAGGAGGACCTGAGTATTTATTCCGCCGATCAGAAGCACGGCGTATTCGGTTCCAATGCGGGCGTATCCTTTCATCCCGATAATGGCGGACGAGCTCTGAGCGGCTTTGTGCGACCCTACGTACGCCGGGCACAGGGCACACTTTTAAGTATGCAATACAATAGTAAAAAACGAACGTTTGAAGCCGAGATTGCGGTGCGCACCAATACGGATGGACATCCCACGGAGATTTTTGTACCGGCTCAGGTGTATAAGAACAGCTATCGGTATCAGGTGTGGTTGCCCGTCGGATACGCATATACGGCGGTGTGCCGCTCTCTTTCACTGCAACCACATGATGTAGAAGCTCTGCTGCTCATCTATGTTACTACGGACGGCAAGCATGGGGCCGCAACGACAGATACCGACGACGCAATTGATGCCGACGACCAGCATGCGACCGATCGGCGCATGCAGATTCTCATTCGACCCGAAAAATAAAAATTCCGCACTGTTGATTATGCGACCGACCTACCATCCGGAGTTGCGCGAGTAGATCCCCGAACTTCGCCGCTATCGTAACGGCGACAGGGGCAACTGTATTTCGGCGTTCACCCGAATGCCTTCGTCGACATGGTCATTTATGTTAAAAAGCGAGACGCTGCCATTGTGATTGTTTACGATCTTTTGTACGAGCGTGAGCCCCAGGCCGCTGTCCAGCGTATCATACATTTCCTGCACGGTACGATTGATACGAAAAAAAGGTTCGAACACCAGGTTCTCATATTCCGGGGGAATGCCGACTACTTCCGTTTTTTCCAGCGGCTGATTCATAACCGATAGAAACAGTTTGTCTCTTCCTTTTTTCAATAGCACCAGCACATCCGTCTCCGCCGGTGAAAACTTCAATGCGTTAGTCAGAACTTCGACTATCGCGTTTTTTATTTGCTCCGCGTTTATCTCCACACAAACACCGTCAAATCCCGTACCCGGATCGCTGAGCACGACTGTGTGCCCGCGTAAACCGGCCAGTGATTCCATTTCCGCAATCCAATCGACCATCATCGAATGGATCTGTTGAATGGTATGACAATGTAATTCCGTGCTGCCTGAAATCACGGAATCGATTTCCTGAAATTGACGCAAACTGCGCCCGGCATATTCGGTATTCTCTTTGAGCAATTCCATGGTTTCCTCATCGATCAAATACCCGTCTTTCGTTTCTACCGCGGTCTGAGTAACAACCGAAAGCAATGAGAGCAATACGCCGAAACCGGCGCCCTGCGAAAAGTTCGTCCGCAGACTGTTGAACAAGTTCCGATTCAGATTATCCTGCGCGCGCTGCTGGATATTTTGCTTCCACAGAGTCCATTCCAGCTGACGCTGCAAACGAATGCGGCGTTCTTCCTCCACCGTTTGTTCCAGAGTTAACAAACGGCTACGTTCCAGCGCGCGTTCCACTTTTATAAGCAGATCATCGGTGTGTACAGGCTTGACCACATAATCGAGTACTCCTTTACGAATTACTTCGACTACCGTATCTATTTCGTCCACGCTGGTAATGACAATAATTTGCGGACGAATTTCGGCTCGCACCATCCAGTCGATGAGAGCCTGGCCGTCCATTTCAGGCATCATCAAATCGGTAATCACTACGGGATAAAAATGTTGCTGTAGTGCCTCCTGCGCTTCCCGCCCATTACGGGCCAATCGCACTTTATAACCGGCCTGTTGGAGCGCGGCTTCAAAGATGCTGGCGATTTCCGGCACATCTTCTACGACCAGGATTTCAACTGCTTCTGCTTTCATTCTGAGTTCGGACTGTTTCCTTATAAGACTATCAGATTTGGAGCATCAGATGGTACAGAATGTTCTCGCGAAACTTGTAACATCCCGCTCCGGATTTTCAATACGACGTTATAAATCCCCGTTATTCTACGATCTTTTTTATGCCGACTCATAAGGAACTGGATTGTATGTCCAGAATCAATACAACCGCGGCATCCGGTCCATGTCATACGCTACTCGGCTTTTTTCAGTGGATCTTTTACCGGCCTGATTTTATTCCGTCCATGGACGGTCCAATCAATCGTCCGACTGCCTCGCGGATCGGAGTTTACCTGACTTTCGCCGGCAGCCACGAAGTTTTGATTACCTGGAGTCTTAATCTATGAAACATCGTTGGATCTATACTATAGCACTCGTGATTGTATCACTTGCTCTGGTCGCCGTACAGTGCGGCGGTGGAGAAGAAAACAGTGGCGAGCAGAATGGAACCGAAGCCACCGAGTCCGGTGCGGAAAGCGGCTCTGAAATCTCTGAGGCCGACATTGAAAAAGGCAAGCAGCTGTATCAGGCCAATGCCTGCGCCACCTGCCATGGGGAACTGGGCCATGGTGACGGGCCTGCCGGTGCCGCCCTGGATCCCAAACCGCGCGCTTTCAATAAAGTTGCCGATTACAAGCAAGGCTCGTCCGCTGACGAGATTGCCAATACATTGCTGACCGGCGTACCGGGAACCGGCATGGCAGCCTATGCTCACCTGAGCGAAGAAGATCGTATGGCCCTGGCCAAATACGTCGTTCATCTGCAGGGAATGTAATCCGACCTGCTCTGGATCGCCGCCGGTCTATGTGCTGGAAAAACCCATGATGGGTCTATTCCGGCAAGGCCGACGGCGATTTTGTGTACACTGATTTTTCGCGAGCGGTCCTTGCGTGCACCTGCCCACCGACAGTGATACAATCGTCCGCATTTTACGGACATACATCCCCGCCTGGAGCGCCCATATCGGCCTCAGCGCCAGCCTGGACCCGGCCGACTACTCCCTGCAGGCGCCCATAACCCTGAGTCCCATCAGCCGCACTCATTCGGTCGAACTGGATGGTGCGTATATTGCCCGGGAAGACATGCCGCGCTCTCCCCGCGAGTTCATTGAAATTGCCGATCGCTTGAAGGCCGGCGCGGTCATGATTCTGGAAATCGATCCGACGGAGTTCCGACGCCAGCGCGATCACCTGATTCAAATGGGCGCGGGCTGCGCTCTGGAGCTCGATTACGCCGGCAGCGTTTCCCGTAAAATCATCCCGCGAGCCATTGCTCACTTACGCATTGCCGTATTCAGCCGCCGCCTGATGCCCGTTGGCCAGCACCGCGATGTGGCCTTGAGCATTCTGATTCCCCCCGATCACAGCGATGTGGAAGGCTACGCCGTCCTGCGCTCCATTGGAGTTCCGGTACCGGAACACCGTGCGCTCCGACCGGGAGCCATACGCGCCCGGGAATGGGTCGATTTTCTGGCCCACATTGGTTTTGCCGATCGTTCAGAAGTGCTATATCTGGAGGAGCCGGACAAACCGGTGCATCGCAAAAACAGCGACCGGGAACTGGAAATCATTTCCGACTCTACCGATACGCAACCGGATGGCAATGCCACGCAGCAGCAATCCGGATCATCCGCTGGCCCGGAAGAAACGACCACGAACCAATCACTCTGGTCACAGGTGCCCGTCGATTTACGACCGTTGCGTTTGCGCCATTATCGCCACTTTGGCAGCGGTCAGGCGGCGCGCACATTGATTGCGCATGCCAGGGGCCGCTTTTTATTGCTGGATGCCAGTGTGGCCGTTCCCGTTTCGGAATGTATGCCCCTGCTGGATGCGATGCTGGGTGAAGATGACGGTCATCCCGTTCAAATTCGATCCGCCAGTGTGGGTGTAGACGAGCGTACTCACAAAGCCGTCGGTACCTATCCCGGTCCATTCTGGCTATGGAATCGCCCGGCGGCGGAACTCATTTATCGCCAAACACGGCAGAACGATCGTTCTCAATTTCTGGAAAGTCTGGCCTTACTGCGCAAACACAGAGCGCGAATTATATGGCGCCATGTGGCCGCACGCTCGAACGATCTTGCCAGACACCAGCGCATCGGCGCCCTGCGCGAATGGTGGCGCTATCATAAAGGTCAATTGTCAGTCGGCATGTTGCTGGTGGTTCTGATCGGCGCGGGCATTGCCATCATGCTGACACTGCATTGAAGTAGATTATCAAATCGTATGAAGGCCGCCTGAAAAGCGACAACCGGACACACTTTCTCGCAGTGATGAGCGCAATT
>JAGRMX010000281.1 GCA_020441025.1 Leptospiraceae bacterium | reverse complement strand
TGGAGTAAAACGCGCGCGGATTGCTTTTCACGAAGAGGTTGATGACGTTGTTGATCTGTTTGCGTTTCACGACCATGAAGATAATATTCACCGGTCCGTCCGGTTTAAGACTCGCCAATAATAAAGCAAGCCGGCTGTATTCAAATTCTTTTTTATTCTATTGATTGTGATTCGACTTCATCGTCGTCCGTCAACGGTCGTCGAATTGTGCGCGCGAGAGTAGCGCTTAAATCAGTGGCTTTCAAATTTGCGTAGTCGGCGGGCATCAGGGGCGGATGAATGATAACTTCCACTGCACCGGGATAGTAGCGTTGCATCCATTGTCCGGGTTGAACCGGTAAGAGATTATATGCTCCACGGATAGTAATGGGCTGGATAGGTACTCCGGCATTCAACGCAATCAATGCGGCGCCGTTCTTGAACGTTTGCATGCGCCCATTGCGAGTGCGAGTGCCTTCCGGAAACAATATGATTGAAGCGCCGGCCTGGATACCCCGCGCTACCTGATAATAAGCGCTACGTGCTTCGGCGGAATGACCGCGATTGATGGCAATGTATCCCGTACGACGCATGCCCCAGCCTAACAACGGAATGCGAAATAGGCCGGCCCGGGCCGTCCAGCGGTACTGCGTTCCGAGGGCCGCGCCCAGGATGATGATGTCCAGCAGGGATTGATGGTTGCTGACATAAATTACAGGTGGTTCGGTCAGTAGATTTTCGCTTTGAATCGTATGCACCCGAATGCCGACAGACTTTACCAGAAATCGACACCAGCTCAGATGAACGCTGTGGGCGGCATCGGCTCCGCGAATCAACAGCGCAAGCAGCGCAGTCAACACAAAGACGGGTGTAACCAGAAAGAAAAACGCCCAGAGTGACAGGTTCTTAATGTATGCCATGGATGATCGGTATTAGAAAAAAAATAATGGTGAGGTGAGCGTTTTCGACACCGGTTGTTTCGATTCTAATGATCCATCGTTCAAGCAGGCGATTGTTTTGCCAGTCGCTTTTCTCCCGGATAAAATGTCAAAAGTTATTGCAGAATCCCGCCATAGCGTCATAAATCCTCGATAAGAACTCATCTCAAAACTATGAGATCTAAGATTTCAGCGTACCACAGGAGTGACTCATGCCCATTAAACTCAACAAACAGGAAGCCGATTCGATTTTACCCTCCATTCAAAAATACTTTCTGGAAGAATTCGAAATCGAACTGGGCGATATGCGCGCCGGTTTTGTGCTGGATTACTTTCTGGCGGAGATCGGACCGTTCGCTTATAACAAAGGCGTGAGTGACGCGGAAAGCTTCTTTAACGAAAAAGTAGCCGATCTGCCTGCCACCTGTTATGAAGAGGAACTGACCTACTGGCGCGATAAGTAAATCCAGGCACAATGGATGCCACGCTGGAAATTCTCGCTAACGAACGCTCACGAATTCGCGCGCAACTGGATTTGATGTAATCGGTTTGTGCGTTTCAAGCCGGATTATGAAATTCATTCCACCGGAACGGGCGTTGCCCGACGCGAATGCCAGGTAGCATACAGGCTGACTCCCAGAATCAGGATGCCGCCCATAATAGTGCGGGGTGCCGGAATCTCGTGCAGGAATACCAGCGCGAGCACAATCCCATAGATCGGCTCCAGGCTGATGATCAGACCTACAGAATGCGCATTTAATGTTCGTAGACTGTTCGTGATCAAAAGATAGGGCAGAGCGGTGAATACAATCCCCAGCAGAGCGATCAACCCCACCTCGCGCCCGGTCCATTCAAATGAAATAAAATAAAAAAACGGGAGCAACAGCACTGTGGCGGTGATGGATTTGTACAGGGAGATGGTGATGCTGTCATAGCTGCGCACAAAACGACGGGTCATGAGCAGCATGAACGTCAGGGTGACGGACGAAAGCAGCCCCCATAGTACGCCCCGGGTATTCTGATTTTCAAAATGAAAGTCGGGTACTATTAACAGAATCCCGCCCAGAATGCAAATGGACGTGATTAAATTCATCGCTCTCCATTTTTCTTTAAGCAACAACGGTTCCAGCAGCGCCAGAAACAGGGGAAATGTAAATAACGATAATAGCCCGATGGCCACCGAAGAGACTTTTATCGATTCAAAGAACGTCAACCACTGGACGGTCTGAATTATGCCCAGTCCGATCAGAAAAAAATAATCACGACCATTTCGCAACAGCGGCGTGCGCCTGAGGATAAATAGCAGTACAATCAGAGCCAGTGCTTCAAAGAAAGAACGGCCCAGAACAATCAATATGGTGGGAGCGTTCAGCCATTTGCCAAACAAACCGATGAAGCCCAGCAGGATGGTCGCCGCATGTATGGCCAGCAGTCCAATTGTATGTTTGTCGGGCGATAATGACATTCTTATAGTTGATCGATGCGCGGGCGCGATTTTACCGCGGTTCCGGCGAAGAGTCCGGCATATTTTCCCCGAGCAATTTTTGCAGCAAATCTTCGATGTTTTGTTTTTCCCGACTGCGGTATGACAAAAGAATCTGATTGTACTCCGACTGCCCTCCGACGGAAGAAGCGGGTGTCCTCCATTGTAGTGTGCCGGTACCCATAGTGCGTTGGTTACAATGCGCACCTGTATTTTCGATGGCGCGCTGCATGGCGGCCGCCGCTTCATCGTACGCTTTTCGGGAAATAGTCCGAATTACCGAACTGCCTCCGCTGTAAACGCCGCTGGAGCTCAGAGCGGGCTGTACCGGTTCGTAAATCAACTCGATGCGATCGTTCTGTTGCTCCAGGCGATAGGTATTGCCGTTGCCATCCACATATATCCAATTGTACATATCGGTAATTACGTATGATACCGGGATACTTGCATTCACTTTCTGTTTTCTCTGGAACGTCTTCCGGGACGCGCATCGTTTCAGGGCCGGGTCCTTGTCGATCGCCTGTTATCGGAACGCTCATATTTTTCCGTCTCTGCTCCTATTTTTCTGGTAGATTCCGTGTCACTTCATTGAATCGGTCCGCATGGCGCGTGAATCGAAGAAATTTCCCAACCTGATTATTGTGGATCATCCCCTGGTGCAGCATAAGCTCACGTTAATGCGAATGAAAACGACCACCCGGGGAGATTTTCGACAGTTGCTCAAAGAGATCGGCATGTTGATGACATACGAATTGACCCGGGATTATAAAACGCATTCTGTTAACATTGAAACTCCGGTGGCGAAGATGAAGGGCGAGGTGCTCAGCGGAAAGAAAACCACGGTAGTGCCCATTCTGCGCGCGGGTCTGGCTATGGCGGATGGTGTCATGGAAATCATGCCCCGGGCGCGCATGGGGCAAATCGGATTGTATCGCGATCAGGAAACCCGTCGTCCCGTCGAATACATGGTGAAGTTGCCGCCGGTCGAGAATCGTCGTTTTATTCTGGTGGATCCCATGCTGGCTACCGGAGGTTCGGCGGCTCACGCGGCGCGCATACTGACCACGCATGGAGTGGCGCCGCATGATATTCAGTTCATGGCGTTGGTGTCGGCCCCGGAAGGTGTACGGGAATTTCATACAAAGCACCCCGATATCGTCGTTTATACCGCGGCGTTGGATGAAAAATTAAACGAAAAGGCGTACATCGTTCCCGGACTGGGCGATGCCGGCGATCGTATTTACGGTACCTGATGCAATGTAAATGCTCTGCCGTTGCGCATCAAATTGATATTACATTTTTCGAAAACACGTTTGTGCATGATAAATTCACATTAAATTCAGTTTAACTTCGATTAATTCATTGAGCTATGTACGCTCCCTCTAAAGTTGATCGTATGAGTG
Source organism: Leptospiraceae bacterium (assembly GCA_020441025.1). GTDB lineage: Bacteria > Spirochaetota > Leptospiria > Leptospirales > Leptonemataceae > JAGRMX01. The sequence goes on along the minus strand of JAGRMX010000281.1, from coordinate 1,247 downwards.
AACCCGCGTATACGCAGGAAGCCGTTCAGGACTATCCCCTCGAAGCGGTTCCCGCCCACGCGCGGCATAGCGCCGCATCATTGTATTTTCTCCTATTGGGCTTTACCTTTTTTACCGCTACCATGTGGGGCGGCGGTCGCATTGGCGTGGCCTTTCCGTTCTGGCCCGATCTGGTGGGTATCATCGTTACCGGTAATTTGTTGCTCGGAGCGTACGTGGCCGCACTGGCTTTTATTTCGTATCGCAGCGGCTTGAATACGGTGTTGCTCGCCCGTTTCGCGTTCGGTGAACAGGGCAGTCGCTTGATGGATACGCTGCTGGGGTTTACACAGATCGGCTGGTATGCCTGGGGTACCGCCACCATCGCGTCCGTGGCCGTTGAGCTGGCTGGTTGGAATCCAATGTGGAAGTACGCGTGCATGCCCGTATTCGGATTGGCCTTTTGTTGGACCGCTTATATCGGCTATCGCGGCCTGGAGATTCTTTCGTATGTGGCCGTGCCGCTGATGACCGCGCTGATCTTATGGAGCATTGCCATCGCAACCGATACGGCCGGTGGACTTTCCGGATTGTTACAACTAAAACCGGAAGAACATCTGACCGCCGCAGAAGCCATTACAATCGTCTTTGGTACTTTTGCCAGCGGCGGCACCCAGGTAACCAACTGGACGCGTTTTGCGCGCACCGGTCGTACGGCGGTGCTGGCCGGTTTATCCGCGTTTACTATTGGAAACGGGTTGATGATTTTTATGGGCGCGTACGGCGCCATGATCTATGCCGAACCGGACGTTGTGCGCGTTCTGACATTACAGGGATTATTATTGCCCGGCGTGATCATGCTGTTCTTAAATATCTGGACCACGCAGGACAACACGATTTATAACTTTTCAGTGGCCGGTTGCAATCTCCTGCGCACCGAAAAGCGTCGGTTAATTACCGTTCTCGGCGCCGTTGTGGGAACGGTGCTGGCACTGTTGGGGATGGACGCGTATCTGACCGAGTTTTTATTATTGCTGGGTACGTTTATTCCACCCATCGGTGGCGTTTTAATGGGTGATTTTCTGTTGCGTAAAAGCGTCTATCCACATCCGGGCCAGGCGGGCAATCCGGTGCTGCACTGGTCGGGCTTGCTGGCGTACATCGGCGCGTCGACTGCGGCGTATCTGGCGGGTTGGTTGCAATGGGGTATCCCGCCTCTGCTGGGAGTTGCGCTGGCGTTCGGACTTACAATTCTATTCGGTTGGATT
>JAGRMX010000280.1 GCA_020441025.1 Leptospiraceae bacterium | reverse complement strand
AGGGCAGTTTAAGTTAAGTTCAACTTTGATTGCACGCGCATCCATATCGGGCGCTTTAAATTCCAGTATGGTTTCAATCAGCTCATCCAGCGCGACGGGCTCCATATGCAGGCCGGAATCGCCGCCGGCAAAATCCAGAATTTCGTACAGCATATCGCCCAGACTTTCCACTTCCCGGGATATATTCTGCAAATAGCCCTGACGCTTTTCACGTCCCACCGATTCGTCATCAGACATTTCAGCGTACAGTTTGATGACCGACATGGGATTCTTCAGGTCATGGATTACACTGGAAGCGGTTTGACCGATGCGCGCCAGACGATTCTGGTCGGCGTACATACGATCGGTGAGCATTGATCGCTGCAATGCTCCCGCGGTTTGCTCGCAAAATAATTGCAGATGCCGCCGCCCCTCCAGTTCACGCACGGCTCTCAGATTGCCGGAAAATCCCAGTATGCCGACCACTTCATTCTGTAGTATCAACGGCGCGTATAACAGATCTTTTAATTGTAAAGCGGCAATCAACTCATCGTCCAGTGCATCGGTAATCCGGTTGCGCTTCTGCACATCCGGCACCAGCACCATTTGTTTACGCTTGAGCACTTCACCCAGTAATCCCTTTGATGCGGATAGTCGCACATAATGCGCGTCGAAGAATTGACGCAAAATCGAGTCCGATTTTCCGGAAGAGCGATACTCAAAAGCGTCTCGTTCGTTATTCGCGATCAGCAACCAGCTACGCTCAAAAGGAAAATTTCGTTCAATGAAATCATAGACTTCACGCACCATGGCGTTATGATTGGAAGTCGCATTCAGTCGATTGGAATACGCGTTCAATTGCTGAATGTCTTCCCGGGCTCGTACGGCGATTGACTTTTCGCGCTCGGCCTTATCCAGCAGCATAAAATTATACAGCACGCCGGCTATCTGCTCTCCGAAAAGAGATATTTCCAGTAGCTGCTGTCGATTGGGAGTCCGACCGATTAACTTAAAACTGATAGTCAACGTGCCGATCACTTCGCCCTGGCGTATAAGCGGCACAATCAACAGGTCTTCGAAGTTTAGAATAGATTTTACTTCCTGTTCGGCCTTGTTGGGGCTATGTGCACTTTTAAGTTTTTTAAAATATACGTAGCGCTTATGCCGACAGACGGCCTCATGCGCGCCACCATCCCGCAGTGGAATTTTAATCGCTCTCACCCGGGCTGCCTGTTCTTCGGTAATATGATCTTCACGATTGTAATCCATCAATTCCAATTCGGCGGTGCGATTATTCATAACATACAAACAATAACTGCCGATGCCATATTGATCCCGGAGAAAATTCTTAACCAGATGCAGCGCGTTTTCGACTCGATCTTGATCGCTGATGCGCCGAATAAAGCGATTTAACGCCTGCATTTGCATGCGCGCTTCGCGCTGTTTGCGCTGCGACTCGGCCAACAACTCCACCAACATGGCGCTGTACAGTGCGCCCGCAATCTGCGAACTGAAACGTTGCAACCGGGTTATATCCGCAGGTCGCAGTTTTAAATAATCGCCTCGTCCGTTAGAATCGAAATGAGTAAACAGAGCGATTCCCAGATTCTCGTTCTGCACTATCAACGGAACAAGTACGAAAGATTTTAATCCCAATCGCTCTATCAGCGCACGATCCCGCTGCATACCGGGATAATCCCGTCGAAAGATATTCAAACTGGATTGTGTATTGGCCATATAAAAAGGCCGACGACGTTGAAAAGCCCGATAGATCATACCGCCATCCGCCGCCATGGGAACGTCGACATTATAAACCCCGCTATGCATTTGCCCGCCGTCTCCGACGAAAAAACGTCGGCGGGCAAATAACTTTTCCTGACTTTCATCCGGCACCATAAATATGGCTCCGTTAATCTGATACTCACGTTCCAGATGATGCATGATCTTCATCAGCGCACCGTCCAGATCCGTTTCGGTCATAAAGCTATCGGTCAGGACATTAATAGCTTCCAGTTCGTTTCGGGCCCGGGCATGCTCTCCCTTTTCCTTCAGCAGCGCGCGGGATTTGTTATAGTTGCGTCGACGCAGGCGATCGAATAAATACCCGAAAGCCAGTATCGAAATCATTGCGACGCCCAGATCCTGCAAACCGTACAGCAACCGATCGTCCAGGAAATTTACTTCAGTGATATAGGCGGCCGCACCAAATGCGCAAACACCTCCGAATAATAGGACCGCTTGATACGCTACCGGTAAAGGAGTCAGTACGATCAAAATCAACACCAGAATAAAACCGCCCATGTAAATGGTGGGATCATCCGCGATTCCGGTGATGATTCCGGTTTCTACACTGAGGTACATCCCCAGCAACATCACCAGAAAGATACCCCGGCGACGAAATGCGGGCAGCGCTCCCAGAATCAGCGTGATCATTCCGGCAATGCTCAAACCCATTCGCAACGGAACGATCAGTTCGGTAGTGGCGTTTAATTTCTGATCGCGTGGGATGTACGGCAGGTGCGCAAACAGAGCTAATAACGCTCCGATGATGGCGAACCAATAGGCCTGCTCCTGCAGCGACGCCCGAAAATTGGCCGCGCCCATTTCCGGGCGCGACTCGGCCGAACGGATGGAATTCAGTATTTTATGATAAAAGGCCAATGGCGCAGTACAACACCCGGCTGTATTCATATCAATCAGGTATTTTTTTCAAAGCCCCCCCGATCGGGTGGTTTCATAATATATATTTACTTTTGAGCTTCGCGATGATAGGGACAGCGCTGCATTTCCAGTAAGGTTTCCCTGTCCCCCGACCGATTGCGATTTTCCAGGCCTTGAATTGTGAGTTCACGCTCTTTTCCACCCCGGTTTTGACCGAACTTGAATTTTGCGGTGATGGCAGTCGGCATCAATCGTACCAGGGAAACTCCCTTAATATTTTTCCGATACTCCTTATGATTCAAATCGAAGGGCAGATAGCCGCCTTCCGGCTGCAATTTACGCATGAACTCCTCCAGTACCAGCCTCTTGTGCTCCAGATCCTCCACCTCGTTCAATGTTCCCCGCAGTATTACGGACTTGAAGAACGCGGTTGCCGGACAGGCCAATTCCGGATCGGTGAAATACGAAGGAATCAAAGCGAATTCACGCGCCACGGCAAACGATGCCCGCGGATTCCGCTGTAGATCACGCATTTTTTGCCCGATTCTGCTACCGTGAAAATACAGAGCACCCGTGGGCGAAGGTAAGCGCGACTCCTCCGACGGGGCCAGGGCTACATCCGTAAAAACAAAGTTAATAGGTGTAATGCCTGGATATTCATCCCGATGGGTGGCCAGAAATCCGAAGCTCATTTCCAACAGAAAATCGCGTATGGTCTGCGAGTCTTCCATCTGAAATTCACGACGACGCATACCGGTACCGGTTTGCTTCGAATTGCCGGAATCCGGTGTATCATGGCCGCTTTGACTTTGATTTTGCATGTCGGCAGCTTAGCATTTATTGGAGCAATAAAAAGATCCACTTTTCGATTATTTTTATAGACCAATTCTGCGCATGGCGATTCTGTTCTGTAGCATGCCGGTATCCTATCAATCGTACCTGGCGGAATATCCGCAGAAGTATCGCGCTATTTACCAGGCGCTCAAAGATGCCATTCTTTCCGGTCGCCTGCCCCACGGCACGCGCCTGCCATCCAGCCGCGAGTACGCCCTGCAACTGGGTGTTTCCCGGGGCACCATCAATCAGGTGTATGATATGCTGGCGGCCAATGGATATCTGGACACTCGCCGGGGTAGCGGCAGTCGGATCACTTATCGCTCTGAACCGGTCGGTGTTCACGCACGCATTGCAACGCCCGATCTTTCCGAATGGGGCCGGCGATTGCGATCGCTTTCGGACGATTCAAATGTGCAACCGGAGCAAGCATGCGTGAACTTCGTCCCCGGTCACCCGAATCCCGCCCTGTTTCCCCGTTCAGACTGGGATCGCTGCCTGAGAAGAGCAATTCGTGAGTTACAACCGGAGCAGAACTTACCGATTGGAGGCTACCTACCATTGCGGGAAGCCATTGCCGCTCACTTACAACGCCATCGCGGACTGTACGCCCATCCCGGGGAAATCATGATCATGAACGGCTCCATGCAGGCTATTTTTATACTGTGCCATTTATTGCTGGGCCCGGGCCGGCAAGCCGTGCTGGAAAGTCCGGGTTATCCCGGCACTCGTCGAGCCATCGAGCTGACCGGCGCATCGATTGAGTATTCGCCGGTAGACGCGGAAGGCATGACCGGCTGGCAAAGCAAGGCACGCCTTACGTTCATCACGCCCGGACGCCAATTTCCTACCGGAGTAACCCTGTCCTATGAACGGCGCATGCGATACATTGAGCTGGCCGAGCGGGACAATACGTTTCTGGTGGAAGACGATTACGACTGCGAGTTTCGACGATCCGGTCGAGCTCAGGAGCCGCTGCATGTGCTGGCGCCGCATCGAGTTGTACATCTGGGATCTTTTTCCGCGACGCTCACTCCCGCTTTAAGAATAGGCTATGCGGTCTTACCGGAAAGCCTGCGTCCGTTGTTCGAACGCGCACGACAGATTATGGAACAACGACCGGCCGGACGACTGGAGCAGATGGCCCTGGCGGAATTTATTGCCCGGGGTCACTATGAGCGTTATCTCCGGCGTACCACTCGATTGATTGCAGCACGCCAGAGAGTCTTTATTGAAAGCATGCAGGCCGGTTTTCCGGGGAAATTTCACTGGATTACCGGAGATACCGGCCTTACGGTTTTCGGACACTGGCAAGCCGGACGTAGAATAATGCGGAATTGGGTACGGGCCTGCGCGGCTGAAAGGATCTACATTCAACCCGCCGATCGATATCATTTCATAAAGAGCAAGCCCGGTGCCGTCTTCTCCCTCAGTCACATTGAGGCCGCGGATATACCCGCAAGGGTCCAGCAAATGAAAAACTTGCTGGATGGTTGTACTCAGCCAAACTGAGCACTTTGGGGCCATCCGCACGCCTACCTGCCGGGACAACCAGATTAGAACATGAATCCGGCCCAGGATG
>JAGRMX010000027.1 GCA_020441025.1 Leptospiraceae bacterium | reverse complement strand
CCAGATTACGCGGGTTGGCATACACACTGCCGAACTGCTCGTTATAATTGGCGAAGTCCTCGAAGGTCATATACACTTCGCCCCGCGCTACCAGATCCACCTCGGAGCGCAGAACGTGGGGAATGCTGCGAATGGTCAGGGCGTTGGCGGTCACTTCATCTCCTATCTGGCCCGAACCACGCGTTACCGCTCGAACCAAACGGCCCTGCTCGTAGTACAGTACCAGGGTAGCGCCGTCTACTTTCCACTGTACGCCGATGCGGGTCTCTCGATCCTGCGCCTGCTTACGAGCCCATTCCAGTGCCTCGGGTGTGGAATATGTGTTCCCCAGCGAAAGCACGGGAACCGTATGTTGAAATTTGGGGAACTCGTTATCCAGGTCCGACCCGACCATCCGGGTGGGCGAATCGGGATTGGCCAGGTCGGGATGAGCCGCTTCCAGTTCCTGTAACTCCGCAAATAATCGATCGAAATCGCGATCACTGATTTCGGGGCTATGCTCTACATAATACAGAAACTGGTGATGACGGATCTCGGCTTCCAGCCGGCGCATGCGTTTATTGACATCCGCGCTTTTCATTTAAGAAGCCTTAATTTTAAAATGAGAATCGGGCAAGGGATTCACGAGAGTGGGTTCGGTCTAACCTGGCTGCCGGTCAAACGCGATTTTCACGCACCACTCGCCGACTGCAGGTTCCTTTTTTACGCAACTCCTGGCAGCTGCCGTATAAATTTAATGAATGCTCGGAAAGATCGTACCCGTGTTGCTCGGCAATCTGCAACTGAATCTGTTCTATGCCGTCATGCACAAATTCGTCAATACGCCCGCAATCATTACAGATGATATGATCGTGGTGCTCCTGTCGCGGGATGTATTCAAAATAGCGCGCGTTTTGTCCGAAGTTGTGCTCGGTGAGCAAACCGGCCTCAACCATGACGGTTACTATACGATAAATGGTGGCCCGGGAGATTTCATTGCGCCGTTCCTTCAACTCTTCCGCCAGAGTATCCACCGTGAAGTGCGATTGCAGACTGAAAATTTTTTCCGCCACCAGCAATCGCTGATTGGTTATTTTCAGCCCCTTACGCTTTAGGTAGTTGGAAAAGGCCGCCAGTTGACGATGGACGTCAACATTGGATTCCGAAGAGCTCACCCGACCCATGCCATATGATTCTACTCGATAACGCAATCAATATTCGGGACGAATCTCGGAAGTTGTTCCGGAACGCCCGTCCTGGTATGGAGACTAAAACAATGTTCAGTATTGATGTTCACGGACGGCCTGCTGGATCAAATCGCCCATCAGGGCATAGCCTCGTTCAGTGGGATGTAACGGATCGTCGATGCTGTACAGCAAAGCCGCGTCCGGCGCGCTTTCAAAGGCGCTTTGAATATCCACTAACACGGTGTTATCTGTCGGAACTTCCAGCGCCAGACGAGCGTTATTATTCCGAATCGCCGGTTGCAACGAAGCGATGCCGGTTTCGGGAACCAGCAGATAGTATACCCGGGCCTGGCTGTAACCCCGCAGAGTCCGATGAAAAGCATACACATCCTGGATAAAACCGGTTGGATCGGCCTGAAATGCGTCATTGGTGCCCAGAGCTACGACAATGTGATCAGCCGGGGCTTCCGTGGCCGTTTGCAGGGCCGCGTTCAGGCGCACGGTCCAGTATGGGAAATCCCGATTACCGACTCCCCGGTGATATACATGGAATTGCGGCCCCAGCAGATTGGCCAGGTGAAATCCGTCCGAATACTCGGTCAGCGAGTCTCCAATCACCAGCACAACGCGATTTTCTTCGATTGGTTGATTGCCCAGTAAGAGCGGTAGCAGAGGATTGTCCGTATTACGATCGGCGCAGGCCAACAGCAGGGACAGCAGCATGGGCAACACCAGACACGCGATTTGATCTGCTCTTTGCATCCCGTTCAGAACTCGACCACATTAAAATGACGGCACCGAAATATCATCAGCGACTCTGGAAGTGCTGATAATAATCTACCGGCGCTCGAATTATCTTATCGTTGCGCGTGAGCACCACCATCGATGCGTCTCCCGCGGCAACCGGTAACTGATCCGGTGAAACGGCTTCCCCGACCGCAGTACAGCGAAAGGCGGGAAAGTTTAAACCGGGCGGAGCCAGAAACATAAGTTCCAGTTCTTCACCGCTGACCATGGCATCCATAGCCGTAATGTGTTTCTGAATCTCGGGCAGTACCGGAATTTTATCCACTTCAATGCGTAAATGTACATCGCTGGCGCGGGCCAATCGCATGGCGTCGGCGTACAATCCATCGGAAATGTCCATCATGGCGTGGATCTCGGCCTTGCTCATCAATTCATCAATGATATCATAGCGACTGCGTGGTTGTAAATGGCGTTGCCGACACAGTTGCTGAATCTGTACGCCCGCTTCTTTGTGTAAATCAAGGGTCATAATCAAATCGCGATAGCCGGCCAGCGATCGTCCCAGATCTCCGGTTACATACAGCACATCACCCGGACGCCCACCGCCGCGAACCAGCGGCTCGGATCGTTTCAACACACCGCCCAGCGTCAGATTCAAATGCAAATGCGGCGCACGATACGTATCGCCGCCGATCAAGTCACACTTTTGTTCCCGGCATTCCAATCGCAATTGTCCGGCAAACCGACGCAGAAAGTCATCGGGAATGTTTTCCGGTACACCCATGCTCAACAATGCCCACCGGGCGCGCCCCCCGCTGCTGATTAAATCCGACAGGTTCACATGAAAAAGCTTGATGGCCAGGTCTTCGGGGCCGGACCAATCCAGCCGAAAATGAGTGCGCTCCACCAGCGCGTCGGTGGTAATTAGCTGGATATGTGATTCCGGATCGGGAATCAGGCTGCAATCATCCAGGCGCTCTACGCGTCCGGCCGGGAAAAACAGTTGGATTATATCATCTTCACTCATGCTCATAGAAACAATCCAGCATCGCGTTAATTAACCATTTCCGTACGCCTCAGGTAGTATCAAGTTGTTTCCAGGCGGACGGAGTTGTCGTCAGAGTTGCGCCCTGGCCGCCCAGTTTTTCCAGACGGTCATATAACCATATAAACGGTAGAATGCGATTGCGCAGACGTAACGTATGAAATAAGGGCGGCGCCGTCGTTACCAGTCGATTGGCCTCCGGAGCGTACAGCAATTCCTGTAAGTCGCGAAAGGCGGCCGGTATGATCAGGGGTTCGCCGTCAGCTGCATGCAACAACAGGGCTTCCAATAAAACCAACAGCGCTTCGTGGGGATGAAAAATACGCCGGGCGTGTTTGCGTAGCGCATGTTCTACCGTCGCGAACTCCAGTCCCGGTCGCTCAAAATCTTTCACTACCAGCAGGGATGTTTGCGCCCGCAGTTCCGGACTCTGGCGAAACAATCCGTCCAGATCGCCCAACAATTCCATGGGCACAACGCGTCCGGAATCCAGATTCAACAGAATAAACGCCGGGTATCGATCGGCCCGGGCATCCTGTTCCAGACACAGGCGCACATCTCGCGCGCTTTGAAAATCGGCCCGCACGCTATATCCGGCAAAATGCAGAATCTGACGATACAGGTTGCGCAGACAACGATCGTCTTCCAGCAGGTAAACCTGCGCCTGCGCGTCCGGAATGTCGAGTCCCGGAAAACAAACATCCTGTTCCGGGCCGGGCAGTTCCCAGAGTGCTGCCAGTCCGTGCTCAAACAGAACCGCCTGCATGCGCTGGCGTTCCGGTTCATTGTGAAAGCGGGCCACCACCAGTACCGGCACCATCCATCCCGCCAGATCCATGAGCAGTCTTTCACCGGCCGCCGGAAAATAATTCAAGCCGCGCGCCAGATCGCCGGGACGAACAATCGCCTGTCCGGACCAGTGGCGCACCGCCCGGTCCTGCATCCAGTAGCGCAACAACGCCTCATCTCCGGCGGATAATTGATGCGCGACTATGACCGGATTAGAGTACATAGGCGTGTCAGGATTTTGTCTTTCCCGCGATCAGGGCGTTCATAATACTGTTCGAAATCTTACGGATGTTCCACTGGCGAAGCTCACGACCGATTCCATCCGAATCCGTCCGCCAGCAGACTATGGCTGGCATGCGTATATGCACTGTAAAATGGTTTTCCGCTACAGCCACAAATCGCGATTCGACCAACGCCCTCCTGCGGCGCCCGGATGGAGTTCCTACAAAACAGCCCTGCTGTTTTTAAGTGGCTGGCTTCTGAGCGCCTGTTGCTCGCACCAATTGCTGGAAATCGACCCGGCTTTCGCTCAAGTTCCCACCCAACTGGAAATCGATTCGGAAGGTCCCGGCAACGGGGGACGCGTTTTTTATCTGCCGGAATGCTGCTGGCCGGAAATTCCGGAATCAGACCCGGAATCATTGCTGCCCGGACGTGCGGGAACTCCCATTTACAGCGGCCTGGATTCCCTGTCACGGGACCAGTTCTCGCTGATACGGCATCGTTCGTTCGCTCTATTGACGAATGCCACCGGAACCGACCGCAATCTGGCTCACAGTCTGGACCTGATGATTGAATCGGGCGTCAAACCGTCGCTGGTATTCGAACCGGAGCACGGGCTGTACGGGCACCTGGACGAGGTAGCCGGCGACGGCATCCGCCGTGATCCGGTGCGTGATCTCCGTATCCTGAGTCTGTATTCCACTCGCCGCAAACCCGCTCCGGAACATCTGGAGGGTATCGATCTGATAGTGGTAGATATTCAGAATCTACCCGTGCGCTGCTATACTTACATCAGCACTCTCACTTATTTAATGGAGATGGCCGAAGAGCTGAATATCGAACTCATGATACTGGATCGGCCCAATCCGTACGGATTCTGGGAGGCTCAGGGTCCGATTTTGAATCAGGAATATGTCAGCTTCGTCGGCACGGCTCCCGTGCCGTTTATGTACTCGCTGACACCGGGCGAATATGCCCGCTATATGAAGGCTCTGCGATTCCAACGCATGCGCCTGACGGTGGTGCGCGTGGCCGGATACACCCGGGGCGACATCGACGCGCCTGTAAGAGGCAGTTGGATCAATCCGTCGCCCAATATACCTTCTCTGGAATCGGCTCTGGTGTACCCCGGCGTGGTGTTTTACGAAGGCACGCGCTTCAGCCTGGGCCGCGGCACCACCCGCCCCTTCATTTATTCCGGCGCGCCCTGGCTGAACTCCACACAGGTGTTGGCGGAACTGAAAGCGCTTAACCTTCCTGGAGTAGAATTTACTGAGGTGGTGTTTACGCCAACTTCTTCGCACTATCAGGGCCAGACCTGTCGCGGCATTCAAATCAACCCGGTCTCGGCCCGGTTCGATTCACTGCGCACCGGCTACGAGTACATGCGCATTGTTCGGCGTCTGCATCCCGATCAATTTCAATACCTGCCCAATCGTCAGGGGCATAACTTCATAGATTTGTTATGGGGCGGGCCCGGATATCGCCTGGCCATAGAACAGGATCTGGACTGGAAAAGTTTCCGTTCCACCTGGATAGATGACGCCCATAAGTTCGAGCGATTGGTGGCGCCTTATCGTCTGTATTAGTTTGCCATCGGTCCGCCTTGCCTGTGTTGCCTGCCTGTGTTGCCTGTTTGTATTAATCTAAAAGTCAACGCGACTGGTTCGCGGCACGCAACTCCCGATAAAATGAGCGCAACGAATGCGTACCACTCGGCGGTCCGACCATATCAGTTTCGGAGCCTTTCAGAATAAAGTCGACGATGGCATACAATCGCCGATTAAAGATCCGCAACAGGGCCGCCACTAAGCTACCTATCCAGGCGGGAACGTGAGTGACTTTTACGGGCTTTTTCAGTACTTCAAATGCCAGACGGGCAATTTCATTCTGCGTATAGATCTGCGGGCCGCCCACGTCCAGTTCAACGCAAGCGGTATTCTTAACTTCACCTGTATTCATGTTTGCATATGCATTTAACACATTCCCGGCTGAAAAATCCGCAAAAGTATCGCCGGACGGACGAGCGGACGATAACGATGCTCCCGATTCGGCCCGCGCTAACGCATCCATGATGAAGGCGGCCAGATCGGCGCCATGTACGGGATTGATGCGTGTTCGGCCGTTGCCGAACAGGTACACACGACCGCGCCGGGCCATTTCATAGAATTCACGCATATCATTGAAAAATCCCGTGGGTCGAATGATTAATCCGGGCAATTCAGATGATTGCAATATACGGCAGAACTCTTCTTTGGCGGCCACCATGGGATTCGTGCCGAACACCTGCGGATTGAGCACCGATACATACACAAATCGTTTCACTCCCGTTTGCCCGGCATCCCGCAAAAGATTTAAATTAGCTCCCAGGTCCACATCCCGATAGGTCAATCCATCACGCTGGCGCGTAATTCCGATGGAACTGAACACATAGTCCATACCACGTGTGATGCCCGCCACACTTCCCGCCTCCGTGGCCCGGGCCTCCACAATTTCATCGGACCATTTCGCCAGCGGTTGGGCCTGCGAAGTTTTGCGAACCAGAATCCGGGTGCGAAGTCCGCGTTCCCGGGCCGCACGCAACACAAATCCACCGAGGTAACCGCTGGCACCGGCGATCAGAATGGATTTTCCATTCAACGAATTCATATGCAACAAAATGTAACCGGCGCGTTTCATCCGTTCCGCGACGACTACAATCGATTTATCAGGTCACACTCTTATTCTGTAGTCGGCGTAATATCTCCGGATTTTTGCGTCGGTGCGGAATCTTCGCCCAACAGCTGCGCAATGGCCGCTCCATGAATAGCCATTCCAAGGGGCAGTGAAATTAAAATGCCGACAATACAGGCGATTACGCCGAGCGAACCAATCAGAGTGGAAAGAAACATCAGTAACAACAGCCACCATTGAAAAGGCCGGGTTTGACGCCAGGATGCTTTCAGTGAATCAATGGCGCCATAATTGCGCTCCAGAATCAGGGGCATGGCCAGCATGAATCGCGTTCCAATCCATAGATTTACGGCGTTCAAGGGCCAGGAAAGCAGGCCCGGAATCATCATGTACTGATTGAATTCCACCATGGAAATCTCACCCCGAATCAGGGCTACGTATCCGATCACCTGCGGTACCAGCACAGGCGACTGAATCAACATGTTGATCATAAAAGTAACATAATAAGCGCCCAGTACCGATCCAAAGAAGGAGAATCCCTTAAACAGAACGTCCAGTGCAAGCTTCCGCCTGAACATGTACAGCCCGCCGACCGAAAAAGCGGCCATAATATGCGGAACCAATAAAAAGTAGCCGATGATCGTGAAAGTAAGCAATAGCGCTACCAGCATACCCACCAGCACGAATATGACACCCGGCCCTACCTGATCTTTAAAGGCGGCCCAGCCCTGTTCTAAAGCTCGCCCCAGGTTAAAGCTGCTGTGAATCGCGTCCATATCCGAAGCCGGATTTGAGTCCAGACTGGCTTCGGAGGGTCGGTACAAATTGCGTGGATCCTGATTTTGCATAATTACCTCTATCGGGCAGGCCTAAAAGTATTTATCGGTGGACGGCCTGTATAGTTGCAATTGCGGGCGCGGTTTTCTGGCGCAAGCCATTCCCAGGCCGGAATTCAATTGCCAATTCCGGGCGCATCTTTACAGTTCCCAGAAAAGGAGCCACGCGCTCCCTGATATACTAAACGGAGAAGTGCATGAATATTGCTCAGGAAAAACTTAAGGTCCCGGCCATCATTCTGATCGTCTTGGCGGCGCTGGGAATTCTATATAATATACTATCAGCTGTTATGAGCCTACTGGGTGGCGGCGCGGCCATGTATGAAGGCATGATTGCGGATCCTGAAATGCAGCAGATGATGGCGCAAATGAGCGGCGGAGTTCTGGGCGTGGTATTTGCGGTGATTTATCTGGCCCTTGGAGTTGTCGTTATCCTCGGAGCTTTGAAAATGATGAAAGGCGAAAGCTACGGTCTGGCCATGGCTGCCGCCATTATTGCCTGTATACCGTGTACATACAACTGCTGTATAGGTTTCCCGGTGGGCATCTGGGCATTAGTTTTATTATTAAACGACGAAGTAAAACAGGCCTTCAATCAAGGCGCTGCTTGATATTTTAATTCAAAGCGTTTACCGGAAAAACCGTCGGTCTCTGACCGGCGGTTTTTTTATTAGCGAGAGACCCGGCGATTATCCCGACATGAATCGACAGACGTAGAACCGCGTACCTCAGTGATGCACAATGAATTATAGTGATTCATTCGACGAGCTTTTGTTCAGCCGCATCGTCCTCATCGGATTTTAGTTCGCGTAATAACGGATTGGGTACGAACGCCATGATTAAGTACAACGCGGCCACCGCGCCCATAAACTCCGCCGCCAGCTCAAACAAATGCGCAATGGACGTAGCCTGAATAATGGGCTCGGTGATGATCGGCGAGAGAAACTGGCCCAGAAAAAAACACATGGACAACAGGCCAATCAGTCTGCCGCGCAGAGCGGGTGGTGCCAGTGATACCAACCAGGTATTCGCGTTGGGCATGAATACACCGAAGCCCATACCTCCGAAGAACAATGCCGTCACTACAATCGCATATCGATCCGCCCGAGAGATTAAAAGATATGCCAGGGCGATGATGGCAAAAGCCAGAGCGAATATCTGTACAAAACTCAAGCGCCTGCGAATGCGCTGGTATTGTCCCGCCACCATGGCGCTGCTCACGGTTGTAGCCATAATGGCAAAACCGGCATAACGATTCTCCAGCACTCCGATGGTCTTTAAGTAAAACGGAATCTGGATGGGAATCATATAGAACAGGGCCATGCCCACAAACGCGGCGAAGAAAATTGCGGGGTAGCCCAATCGAAATACAAAACCGGCCGAATCCGTATTGTTCGCACCGTGTCGGGGAACACTGCGATCCGGTTCATACAAAAATCGAAATACGGGCCATACCAGCAACATGGCCACCAGATAAATCATAAACGGCGCGCGCCAGTGCCAATCTGCTAACATGCCACCGGCGCTTAAAAACAAAACGCCTCCCAGGGCCATAAACATACTCTGGCGGCCCAGCAGGCGATTGCGTTCGCCACCCGCATAGTAGTCGGCAATCAATGCGGTAGCACCGGTCATGATGCCGGCCACGGCAATGCCCAACAGACCGCGCCCGATCAGCAGCAGGTAAATGTTATCCAGATATACTCCGGACGAACCGGCCAGCCCGTACAATACCAGCGAGAACAACAACACTCGAATTCTGCCGTAATAATCGAGTACGTATCCGATGAAGGGTGCCGCCAGGCCGATAAACAGGGCCGGCAAACTGAGAATCAATTTGGAAAGAAAAACGGCGCCGGGCACATCCGCGAAAACCGTGCTCATCTGCGGCAGAGAGGGTGCGATGATCGCTCCGGCCATCACTGTAAGCGTACTCAAAGTCAACAGCAGGATGGGTATAATACTCGGCTGGCGATCGGGCACAGCAACCATCCCATATGCAAGTGATCCGACCACAAGAATTATTGGCGGGCGACCGGCTTAATATATCAGTAATTACCCGTTAACAGCTGCGGCAAACATACGGACTGATGGCCCCTGTGCGGCTCAGGTACCGGCAGCTGACCTGGAAATTTCCGCCATGCATATTTCGACGAAAACACCGACACGCATTGTATGCATCACCGAAGAAACCACGGAACTGCTATATCTGCTGGGGGAACACCACCGAATTGTCGGCATTACGGCCTACACCTGTCGTCCTGCGCAGGCCGCCGCGGAAAAGCCGGTGGTCAGCGCGTTTATCTCCGGAAGTATTAAAAAAATCACAGCATTGCAACCGGACCTGGTGGTGGGCTTCTCTGACATCCAGGCCGATTTTGCCCGCGATCTGATCCAGGCCGGTTTGAACGTATTGATTCTCAACCAGCGCTCTTTGAGCGAGATCCTGGAAGCCATGCTCCTGCTGGGCACTATGGTCAATCGACGTGCCGATACACTCGATTTAATCCGCCAATGGCAGCGGACCATGGAAAGCATGCAGGCCGAAACCCGGGCATTGCCGCGTCCCGGCATTTTTTTTCAAGAATGGGATGATCCCATCATCTCGGGCATACGCTGGGTTTCCGAGTTGATTGAGATTGTCGGCGGCCAGGATTGCTTTGCCCGACTGCGCAATCAGCAGGCGGCCCGGGATCGTATTTTAAGCGCCGCCGATATTGCCGCGGCCCGACCGGACGGAATCATCGGATCGTGGTGCGGAAAGCCTATGGATTTTGATTGGGTGCGGAAGCATCCGGATTGGCAGGACGTGCCGGCCGTGCGGAACAATCAAATCTACGAAATCGATTCGAGCGTCATTCTGCAACCGGGCCCGGCGTTATTCATAGAAGGCGTATTCCGATTACGCGAATGCATCGACGCAATGCGAACATAAAAAAAGCGACGGCTGTTAACCGTCGCTTCGTGAAACGAAATTTTATTTCAGTCTCGATTGAATCTTAATCGGACTCCATCAAGGAGCGGGCAAAGTCAGTACTTCACCGATTTCGAGCACATTGCCGGTCTTTCCGCTTAACTCTTTAACCTTTGCAACGCATGTGTTATACGGCATTTGCGGACGCTGGGAACGACATACCGAGCTCAATGTATCACCGCTTTTCACCGTATACTGCGTGGAAGTTCCCGCCGCTGCGCTGTCGGTCGCATCGACCTCAGAGGCGGCAGAATCGGTCGCGTCGGCGACATCTTCCTGTCCGGTTGCGTCGGCTCCCGCATCAGCGGTGTCCGCACCTGCGTCGACCATCTCCTGGGTTGCATCGGCCGGTTCCATGGTCTCTTCGATATTCTGCGTTGTATCGGAAGTGTCTTCCTCATCATCGCTGGAATACAGAACCACGCCAATAATCAACACACCGAGCAGAGCAATAATGGCAAAGCGCTTAAGTGATGAGGATCGCTCCTCAGTTCCACCGGCATCGGCGTACGATGTCGGCGCCGGCGTATAAGCCGGAGCGGACTCAGAACCGCGATCCACACCCATATCGAATTCGTGCGTTTCAAAATCGCCTGCGGCACGGGCCGAGGAGCTTCGCGCTGAGCTTTTCTTCGAGGATTTCTTAGTGGAGGCCTTTTTCGAAGTCTTCTTTCCGGTCTTTTTGGCTGTCTTCTTGCTGACGGCTTTCTTTTTAGACGCTGTTGTTTTTTTCTTAGCGGTTTTCTTGCGTGAAGAAGCCGCTCTGGTTTTCTTTTTGGTGGCCATATAACAAAATTCGAAAAAAGCTTGAATTTTTCAATCATTAAATTGTTCGAGGGCAAGTTGAAACACGCAAAAGCACCCTTTCCCGCCGCCTTTTCCTCCGCCATTGTGCTCATTTTACTGATTGTGCACACTGCTTACATGCATGTGGGGCATCGAGCGCATACCAACTTCCTGATTGTCTATCTGGCAACCGGAATCGTCGCATGCACGGCTGTCTTGATATTTTCAGGATATCGTTATCTGATCCTCGCGGCGGGAGTTCCTCTGATCACTCGTCTGGCGGGCATCCTGTTCAATGGACCGGCGCACTCCCTGGCACCGGCACTATTGGCCGGGGTCACCACCGGGATGACATTGTCGATACTGATTGGCACTCTGCGATCAAGCTCAACCGCGAGTGAAGTGCACGAAACAGAGCCGATTCGGCGCGGACGCATCGTGTACTTCACCGTTCTGCTTCTGGCAACCGGCGTCGTACTGCTTCAGTTATTGCGGGCCAGCTTCATTTACTACGAACCGCATAATACCACCTTTACCGGTTTCGTGGATGGGATTGTGGTGGGAGATATCAGCGCCAACTATGCCATGTATCTGGCACTGTTGGTAGGCATCAATCTGCTCGGACCGCTGGCATTTTTGATGATCGATTTAATCTGGCTGCGCCGGCATCCCGTTCCGCACGCCCATTCCGGCCAATTAGCTCCCGCGCGACAGATTCTGCTGGGACTCGGATTGGCCGCGATTCTCCACTTGATAATGATCGGTCTTCAACTCTGCGGCTGGCAACGACTCTTCGCCGGTGCCGATGACAACTGGCAGGAAGTCGGCCGGGTTCCAGGGTTGCTCACCGATTCGGGTGCGGCTACTCTGCTTACGCCGGTTCTGCTTTTTGCGCTGGCCTTCGCACTCTGGTGGGAGTTCACGCATGAACTCCCTTTTTCCAGACGCGTGAACTCCTTCGTGCGCGGCAGCATCGTTCCTGTTTCCCTTTTGATTATGATCGGGCTGACGCCCTTATTCGGGCGGGCCTATTTAATAAACTGCGCGGCCCTGCTACTGGTATTCCCGCTCTTCTGGTGGCAGGCTCGTCTCTGGCGACAACGCAGCGGTCCACCCACCGGTTGGCCATTACCGAAAGTATCATCGCGCCTGCGGATCTTGTTGATTGGCGGCGCGGTTCTGATGGGCATTGCAGTGTTTGTTGCTTATGCCTTCGCTCCGTTTGCCCCTTTTCCCGAACTGCGCTTTAACGTGGAACAAGTGCGTGAGCATGCGGGAACACCTCTTAATGCATTTAATATTATGGCGGCTATCGATCCGGCCCGCGCCTGGCACAATGTGGCCGCCCTTCGCATGTGGCTGGATCACCCGCTGTTCGGCCAGGGAATGAACTCGTTTCAGGTATGGATGCGTGAATTCCTGCCCGATCATCCCGAAATCGCGGTCGACAATCCCGGCAGCCTGTATCTGGGCCTGTTGGCGCACCATGGAATCATCGGCAGCCTGGTACTGCTGGCTCCGGGCATACTACTGCTAAAACGATTGGCTACCCATCCCATGGCGCCTCTGGACCTCGCGACTCTGACCCTGCCCATCGTACTCTTACCGGCGGGATTGGCAGGCTACCATTTGATTTTTCCGGAGTTCGTTCTGGTGCTGCTCCTGCCGCTGACAATTCTCACCCACCCAAAAAGTGTGGAGTAGCGCTTTTGCGGTGGCAGATGTTCAGCTCGATTATTTGGTTGTAATCGGACTGATGAGAAAAAGTCTGCCTGGTACCCATCGCGGAATCGGGACGGCTGAGTCGCACGAGACTCACTCCTCAGAGTGCGGGCAGAATCACAAACGGCTCGCCGGAATATCGGTCGATGGGACTAAACGCCCCGCAGGCGTTATGCCGCAATCGGCCCGGAGAGGATGCCATGAAAATGCGTATGGCCATTATAATGGGAGTGATCCTGATTTCACTGGCAGCGCTGGTGCTGACCACCGGTGGAATGAAACAGGACAGCATTCTGATTGTGGATACCCACACGGTTGGTATCCAGCCGGATAAATTTCAGGGACGGGAAATTCGTATGCGTGGATTTGTGCGACCCGGTTCCATTCTGCGCTATGGAGACCGCGCGGATTTTGAAGTGTCCCAGACCGATCCCGCTCATCCCGAACGAGAAGTGGTAATTCCGGTACACTTTACCGGCGAGACTCAATTGCCGGATACATTTGAAGACGGAGCCCGGGTGCGGGTAGACGGAGTGCTGGATGGCAGCAATCGATTGGTGGCCACGCATGTAGAAGCGAAATGCGCCTCTAAATATGAAGCCGAATACGCCGAACGCAGCGCGGCCGAAATCTGACCTTTTCGCAATCGATCGCAGCGATCATTGCTTTCTCCAGCAGCGCGGCCGATGTTAATCCATTGCGCGCGTAGTTTATAAAATCGAGGGACTCAATTGAATGCAGTAGGCGCCACAATCATGATCGTATCCGGCGGTCTGGTTCTATTCACACTGTTCACCGCCTTTCTGGGCATGAACCTGCGTTTGGAACGCAACATCTTCCGATCGATAGTACTGGAATGGCTGGATCGTCTGGCCGGGAAACGCGGTCGCCATTCCATGGCCCGTGCTTTTTCGCGCGCAGTGATCGGCATCTGGCGTCCGGTAAAGCTGACCGTGTTGCGTATCAGCGGAATCGATACCCAGGCCATGGCTCTACAACTCTCCCGTCAGGCTCTATACTTAAATATGGCCGTCACTTCGCTGGCGGTCGTGGTTCTATTCACCATTCTACTCGGTTCGGATTTAACCAATAAGTACATGGTGTCCCATAGCTCATCCGAGTTGCCGCTGTTCTTTCGATTGACCGCCCTGTGGGCCGGATCCAGCGGCAGTTTGTTGTTCTGGTATTTTTTGTTGGTGCTCTTCAGCACCATCGCCGTATACCAAACGCGTGATAAACTGTTCAATCGACTGCCGGTATTGTACATGCTGCTGGGCTTCCTGCAGCTGATCTTCATTGCCCTGTGTTTATTTTTTCCGGATGCTCAACCGTTTCGACAATTTCCACAGGCCATGGCGGCCGGACGCGGAATCAACCCGCTGCTGTTGCACTGGGCCATGATCATTCATCCGCCCATTCTGTATGTGGGCTATGTCAGTTTTGCCATTCCGTTCGCCATTGCCATGTCGGCCGTGATTACGGGCAATATGCGCAATGACTGGCTGCCGTTGATGCGTCGCTGGTCGCTGTTTGCCTGGTTTTTTCTGGGTACCGGCATTCTGCTGGGAAGTAAATGGGCTTACGAAGAACTGGGCTGGGGCGGTTATTGGGCCTGGGATCCGGTGGAGAATGCCAGTCTGATGCCTTTCCTGCTGGCTACCGCGTTTATTCACTCACTGATTGTACAGGAACGACGCGGCATGCTGCGTTTCTGGAACGTGATTTTAATCAGCGCGGCCTATCACATGTGTCTGGTGGGTACCTGGGTTACGCGTAGCGGAGTGTTGCAGGGGCCGCATTCTTTTGCCAACTCGGACATCGGCTATCCCCTGATTACTTTTATAATCGTCAGTTTTATATTTTCGATTCGATATATATATTTCCGCCGTCATCAACTAAAACCCGAACGAGAGCTGGAAAACGTAACATCCAAAGAAGGCAGCATGTTGCTGAACAACTTCTTTATGACCCTGTCCATGTTGATTATTATGGCCGGCGTTTTCTCGCCCTTGCTGCCCTTCGATTGCGGCATTGTGGACGGCAGCTTCTCCTGCCATACCGTACAGTGGAAACAGAGCGCGTACAATCGCGTGATGGTACCCATCGGAGTCATTACGTTGTTTTTAATGGGAGCTTCGCCGTTGCTTTCCTGGCGTAAAGACGCTCTCTCGGTCTGGAAGAAAACACTGCGCATCCCGCTGGCAGTCGGCATCATCGGCGGCACGGCCTTTGCCCTTTCGTACGGCTACTTTTTTACCGGTGAAGCCGCCGCCAACGAGGGAGTATGGGGTCCGGCCATCGTATCGGAAGTAATGTCCATCCTGGTGGTGGGCATCGCCTGTTTTACGCTGACCGGCATCATTCAGGAATACGCCCAGGGAGTGCATTCACGCCGGGTGCGTTTCGAAGAAAACACGGTGCAGGCCTTGATTCGTCTGGTTCTGCGGAACAAGCGACGTTATGGCGGCTACCTGGTGCATCTTTCGATTCTGTTTCTATTCGTAGGTTATGCCGGCAGCGCTTTCAAAGTTACGAAAAAATTCGAATTTCATTATTATCGCATGCCGTATCAACAGGTGGGCAACAGCGGCATAGTGCGCTATTACAGCGGAGACAAGGCCTACCTGGAAAACTATGAGATTGAAGCCCGCGATTTATTCTTCCGGCCCGTATTCAAAGAAAACGCCGATCCGGACGATCCCATCTACTTCACCATTTCGCATGAAGCGCATTATCACATCCAGCGCGGCACCGACCGCACGTATCTGGCGGAAGAGCAGCGGGTAAACCCGACCCTCTCTGCGTATGAGCGCGCCAATCGTCCCGCTTCCGCCATGTCGCGCCTGCTGAAATTCACAACCGGCTATATACTGGACGGTCGCATGAAATCCGAACGTCATTTTCATCCGCGCATCAATACGTTTTCGGGTCTGGTGCAGCGCAATGAATCCAGTGTGGCCGAACGGCAACCGACCAGTGAGCCGGATATTCGCTCGACCTGGAACGAGGACGTATACATTCAATTGGGTACTCTGTTCGATCCGGTTCGCGGTGTAAACCCGGACATCAATCACGCTTACGAGTTGTATTTTTACGGCACGGATCGCTCCGAATTTTATTATACCAACATTTTCCCACCGGCACTGGTGGCATCGCTGGAAGTATGGATCAATCCGCTGGTTAAGTTTATCTGGCTGGGTTCGATCCTCTTTTTTCTGAGCGGCCTGTTGTTGTTGGTACCTTATGGAGAACGCGACCTGGGTGATTGATACGATTTATGAATAATTTCTACGACACCATTTTACCGATTCTCATCCTGCTTATCCTGCTGGGCATGCTGATGGCGCTCTTTATTCCGATTCTACGAAATCGATTTCACAGCCTGTTGTTTTATACCAGCGGCAGCGGCAAATTGAATCTGCGCATTCGCCGACGTCTGATTATCGAAAATCTACGCGATCTGCGCATTGAACGCGACATGCAGAAGCTCAATGAACAGGAGTTTCAACAACTGGCGCGTCCGTATTTAATTCAGCTGCGCGAACTGGAAGGCGCAATCGCACCAGAAGCCGCATCCCACACGGAGCGGGCCAGCGCCGCACCCTCGGCCACCGTCGCGGGTCAAATAGTAGATTGCAATCGACTGGGCTGGTTCTGTCCGGATTGTGGTAATTTAAATCGTCCATCGCAATCGATGTTCCAGGGAGCACGGGAGAATCCACCGGACGGTTCGAATAAATCTGCGACGGTGCGTACTCTGACCTGCCTGCAATGTGGCGGCCAACACGATGTGCGCCTGCCGGCCGAATCCCCAGGAGTGTCGGATGGTTAACCG